>NZ_JACJOY010000096.1:0-108124 GCF_014695815.1 Trichocoleus sp. FACHB-6 | reverse complement strand
TTATGAGTTATTGCCAGAAACATCGGAGACTTTTATTTATCTGGCAATGATCCGTATCATGGTCAGGCGGTTGGCATAATATTTAACCCCTCACCACTTTTCAAACATCCTCTTAGACTAGCAATCAGTGCAGAGACAGTATCACCCTCTAATCGCTCAAGATCGGCTCGAAGTCCCTGACCAATATAAGCGCGAACTAAAGGCTGATAGCCAGAAAATCCTAGTAATGGCGCTACTCGCTTCAAATCTTCAATGACATCTTCAGGAATGCGAATGGTAATTGTCGTCATCGGACGATTTTTATTTAATCGCTTTTTTAATGCCTCAGCTTTCATAATATTCACGTTCCTTGCGTGTCGCTTTGCGAGCTGAAATGATCCGAATCGTGTCGTTTTCACGCTCAATGTAGACAACGTACAAAAGATTCCACGCCGATCTAAACCAATGATCGCATCTCGTTCCTCATTATTGCGGCTGGCATCAACTACAACTAGAAAAGGGTCGAAGAATGCTTCTGCGGCTTGCTGAAAGGTTACGGCGTCATGGTTACTGGGATTTACCCGTGCCTTCTCCTCGTTCCAGACAAAGGTGACATCATTAAGCACGAAATAGACATCCATACCTCACAGTGTAGGCAAAATGTATTTATATTGTAAATACGTATTATAAAAAACGGTGGCTGCAATTTGGCTCAATCTCAAACGCTCACCGACACGTTTGAAGTACCTCGGCGACCATTATTTTTGGGAGTTCCGGTGCAGGGGCTTATTAGACCGCTGCGATCGCTTACAGAATTGTAAGAACAAAAGAATCTGTAAATATTACTTTGGAACCCACAACCAACTATGCTTGCATTTGGGGCAGGTCAAATTCACTTGTCCTAAATGACTTGGAGCGCGTAGCTTTTGAGAGCAATTTGGGCAAGGAGTAATTACTTTTTCAGGCTCCCTTGTTTGGCTATCTGAAAGAAATTGCCCTGCTGTTTGACTATCTGAAAGAACTTGCCCTACAAGTTTATAAGCTTCACTAAGGGGGATATGACCCTTTTCTACAGCCTGCATCAATTGTTGAGCATCGTCAGGGCTAATCAAATTATGTTTGAGCGGTTCTTTCAAAAATGAATAAAATCTTGTCTTATCATGTTCATCAAAGTTAGACTGTCTCTCTTTAGCTTCAACTTCCCTCAACTTTTCTTTATATTCATTCAATAACTGCTTGCGTTTACCTTCATTAAAGCCACCATCTTTGATTAATCTCGATACACCATATACAGCAGCTCCGCCAGCTACAGCAGCACCCGCAACGAGTGTAACAGGAGCAGCAGCTACAGCCAAAGTAACACCGATGATGGGTATGTAAGCTGTTGTTGCACCAAAAAATGCTGCTGCTACTCCGGCTCCAGCAGCCCCTAATGCAGTCACTCCAACATCCCCAAGAATTCCGCTTCTGTCATTCGGATTCTTCTCTAGTTGTTCAATTACCTTGATCAGTTGTTCTTTAGTCAAATTTTGTTGTTCAGACATTTTAAGCCTCTGGTATTTCAATCTAGAGATTAAGCAGTAACAACGCCACGAAACACAGTATTAAATACGTCCACAAGAAGAGAAAAGAACTGTTGAACAATTTCAGCAATGTCTTCACCTACACCTTGAAATTGCTTGTCTAGTCTATGTCCAACGACTGCACCAATTACAGTAACAGTTCTTCCCAATGCTGCTGCCAATGGAGCTAAAAATTGTCCTAAAAATGGTATCGAAGTTATTAAACCTGCAATAGCAGCCCCAATTACAGCACCTATTCCAACCCCCACCACTAAAAATGGATGAGCTTTGACGAACTGAAGAATTTTTAATAGCACAATTTTTCCGACAGCAAAGACTTTACCCGTAACCTTTTTTGTAAAAGTAATTAGTTCATGCAAGCGACTGACAACTTCTTCGGGAAGCCCAAGCTCTTGAAGTTGCGCGTATACTTCACTACTTTTTACTGACTCGGCTTCTACATTCCAAAGTGCAAGCTTTAAATTTGCTTGTGCTGTGGATAAATTTTGATTGTCCATCATTGCTCCTAATACTTGCTGCCACGCAACTTCTACTAATTAAGTCTGGATTAAGTCTGGCACAGATGTCAGGACAGCACCTAAGTGAAATTACCTGAAGTCCACACTTTTTAACCTTATTAGTGCAAGCACACCCCAATCCTAATCTCTCAATTACGCCCTAACTGGAGATTTCAGCTTTTGCTTTGAGCTTATAGAATTAAGCGGGCAGAATGTAGAGACGTTGTATACGTCTCTACCGGAGATACGGTTCTATGCCATCACCATGCCGCCATCTACATTAAGCGTTTGACCAGTAATATAGCCAGCAGCAGCGTCCGCGGCTAGAAAACGTACCAAACCAGCGACTTCCTCTGCCTCACCGTAGCGCCCTAGAGGAATGAATTTCAAGATTTCCTCTGACTTGAGATTGCTGGTCATATCAGTGGAGATAAAGCCGGGCGCAACGGCATTTACCGTAATGCCGCGACTGGCTAACTCTTTAGCAACCGTTTTGGTAAAGCCAATTACACCAGCTTTAGCGGCGCTGTAATTTGCCTGACCAGGGTTGCCCATCTGACCTGCAACTGAGGCAATATTAATAATGCGCCCAGAGCGTTGCTTGAGCATCACTTTACTGACGACTCGCGTACACAAAAAGACACCAGTTAGGTTGAGGTCTATCACTGCTTGCCAATCCTCCGGCTTCATCCGTAGTAGCAGAGTGTCGCGGGTAATGCCAGCATTGTTCACTAGCACATCGACGCGGTTCCACTTCTCCATTACGGTGTTGAGGAGGGTGTCTACTTGGTCAGCTTTGGAGACATCGGCAGCTACTGCGATCGCACTCCCTACGCCCTTGGCTGTAATTTCCTCCACCACCTTTTCGGCTGCGCCACTAGAACTGGCATAATTAACAACTACGTCGGCTCCCTCAGATGCTAATGCGAGGGCGATCGCTCGACCAATTCCCCGTGAAGCGCCTGTGACGATGGCAACTTTTCCCTGCAATCGTTGCTGGTAGTTTAGTAATGCTTCCATCAATAATTCCTCTTGCTGCGTCGGCTTACACGATCGCGATTGTGCAACCGCGCTAATTATCTTATGTTGATTCGTACTTCGGAATGACCGAATTAATCTTTTTAAAGATTACGATAATCGTGAAAGAGTAGAAAACTGATTTTGTAATATGGCGACCAAAAAGCAGTTCAGCAGTTTCCAAGAATTACTGTCTAGTTCCCAAAAGCTGATATTAGTAGATTTTTATGCTACCTGGTGCGGCCCCTGTCAGATGATGGCTTCGATTTTGGATCAGGTGAACACCCGCATGAGCGATCGCGTGCAAGTTGTAAAAGTTGATACGGATAACTATCCAGATTTGGCTACTAACTATCAGGTTCACGCCCTGCCGACGCTGGTACTCTTTAAAAATGGTCAGCAAGTGGATCGCATTGAGGGTGTGCTGCCAGCCGAACAGCTGATTCAACGCTTAGCCCCTTTCGTTTAAGACTACATCACAAACTGCCGAATCTGAAGCCGCATACCCTATAGCGCGATCGCCATTATCTGAGTTTGGCAATTTGCGATCGCAAAAATTCGGAGATTTGGGATTTTTGCAGGAAACCATAGCGGTTCTCATTTGAATTAAACACAAAACTTAACCTCCTACCCTTTGGTGGGTAGAAGGTTAAATTTGTCTGATGTTAGAAATATGGCTCTAAAAAGTAAAAATTGAGTTCCCCTACAATCAGGGAGGTTAGAGCCTATCAATCCTTTTTACCAGGCTCTTGCCTGGTAAGGAGACTTTTCGAGACTTCCGCCTCGAATTGAGTCTTAAGGACTATTTGGAGGAGCCGCCACAACGCCTTTATCTGCGGAACGTTCCCGTTTTTTTCGTTCCGCTACGAGGGTATCTTCCATGACCAGACGCATCTGGGCCATTTTTTCCAGATTGCTGCGGTAAAACTCCAAATCTTTGAGCAATTTGTCTTCTGGGAGGCTCAAGCCCAGACAAATGTGCCTAAGTGCCTCAATTCGCTGTTTTTCGTCTTTAACCAGATCTGGGTCTGCCAATTCCAGCAGCGTATATAGACCAATCGCAAACAAACGGCTGTACTTAAATTGAGTATGGTTAGTGATCGCCTTTACAGCTGCATCGTGTAACTCTGAAGCACCCCTAGTATCCGCCGTTGGGTTTAACCAAGCAACTATTTCTTTACCTGGAAGCCGCTTAGCTAATTCCTCCAGCCGCTGGGCATCTTGCTTGTACTGTTCCGTCTTGTCCCCTACTGCCTGACACAAGGCATCAAAAATGGGTTCTTTATCCCTTTCTGGTCGATAGCCTTGCATGAAGCGGTTAAAGGACGTTACCACCCCCAGTCCATATATGGGGTCATAGCGAAAGTCCACATTGACTGAAAGCAAGTGCATTTCCACCATCAACTCTTCCACAACCCGCCGATAGATGGAGTTTATGGGGCGGGTGTGGAGACTATAAAAAGTTCTTTTAGTGTCTGATACAGTGCGGACGTTATTCACCGGGAATTTTTAAGGGAAACTTAACCCTATTGTCTCCCTTAAGGACACGTTTGCCAAGCTCATGTTTTACAGATCCACTGGGCAAGCTAAAATGCGGGATCGCTGGGATCACTAATGGCTAATTGTTTATTGTCATTAGCCATTAGCCATTAGCCATTAGCCATTTTATTATGACCTTCTCCCCGGAACTAACTCTCCTCGCTAGCTACCTGGCTGGGGAATTTGATAATCGAGAACAAGCGATAAAAGATCCTGCGTGGTATGTACACCTACGCCTTTGGCTGCGACCAGTACACTTATTTACAGAAGACAGCCTCACCCTATTTGCAGAGCAAGCCAACATCCTTAAACTGGATCAACCCTATCGTCCGCGGATTCTGCGCCTGTGCCAAAGCGACACCTCAGAAGGGTGTGTGGTGCAATATTATATGCTCAAAGATCCAGATCGCATCAGGGGTGCTGGACAGAATCCATCGTTGCTGAAGACACTTACACCGGAGCAAATGGATTTTTTACCAGGCTGCACCCTAACTGTCACTCAGCAACACTTAACCCAAAATAGTTATAAATTTTCCGCTGTACCTGCACCTGATACCCGGTGCTGCTTTACCTATCTAGGGCAAACTTACCAAGTTGCTCTGGGATTTGAGGCAACTCAGAAGGAATTTAGAAGCTTTGACAAAGGGATAGACCCCCAAACAGGCAAAGCCATCTGGGGGGCGCTCCTTGGCCCCTACATTTTCAGCAAGCGGCAAGATTTTTCTACTGAGCTACCGAGCTGAAGTCCGTTGTCAGTAGGCATTTAAAAATATGAAAGTTTGAAAATTCTCAAAACGTTCCCACGTTTCAAGTTTTCAACTTTCCAACTCTTAAAGTGGCTAATAACTGCCTCAGCTGACCATGCTGCGAGGTACTCCTTCAAGAGCCTCTTCTTCAGTTTCAAAAATTTCAAAAACCGAATCCATCATGGTGACTTCAAACACCAGCTTGGCTTCTGGATGAACGTTACAAATGCGGAAACTACCTTTGACTTTATCAGCATCCCGCATCCCTGCCACCAGCGACGTTAGTCCAGAGCTGTCGATAAAATTAACCTGACCGAGATTAACAACGACGTGGCGACTGAGTTTAGAAATACATTCCTGCAACTTCAGGCGAAACTGCCATGCGGTTGTAATATCTAGGCGTCCAGTGGGTGCCAAGACGATGACTGTAGTTCCGTCTTGAGTCGTATGTGTTCTCTGATCGATGTGAATCACCAAGACCTCCTTGCTCCGGAAGCTCCATCTTTAATACCTACAGAGGAGCTGCATTATAGTGCGATCGCTCGCATGAATTGAACTTTCAGTAGTCTAACTCTAACTCATATATAACAGGTAGCAAAAGCCTATTTTGTATGATTTTGAGAATAGTGGCTGGGGACTGGGGACTGGGGGCTGGGCACAAGGGACTAGGGACTAGGTAAGAAACCTTCTAATTCCCAATTCCCAATCCCCAATCTTTATTCCTTACCTTCAGTGTTGGGTAGCAATCGGCCGCTTCCTTTGGTGGAACCGATTTTCGGCGTGGCATTTGGGTTTTCCAAGCAGTCTAAGCAATCGTCATAGATTTCCAACACCGAATCCATCATAGTAATTTCAAACACCACCTTGGCTTCTGGTAGTGGATGACAAAGGCGGAAACTTCCTTTCACTTTATCTGCGTATCGCATTCCAGCCACCAGCGAGGTGAGTCCAGAGCTATCAATGAACTCTACCCCTTGGAGATTCACGACCACATGACGACTCAGGTTTAAGATACACTCCTGCAAATAAACGCGAAACTGCAAAGCCGTTCTGATGTCCAGCCGTCCTGTGGGTGCCAAAACGATGATTTTAGTACCGTCCTGGGTCGTATGTGTTTTCTGGTTGATGTGAAACACTGACCCTTACCTCAGATATAGCCAAAATAGCCCACTTGTGCTATCTAAGTGGATATTTTCCCATAGTCTAACTCAGGTCTGGGACGCTTTATCTGGTGTCCAGTTTGCCCAATCTTGCGGCTTCAAGAAAGTTTCATAAAGCTCAGCTTCTGGGGTGTTCGGTTCTGGTTGATAGCCATATTCCCAACGTACCAGTGGCGGTAAAGACATCAAAATTGACTCAGTGCGTCCGTTAGTCTGAAGTCCAAAAATTGTGCCTCGGTCATAGACGAGGTTAAATTCTACGTAGCGACCGCGACGATATAGTTGGAAGTTACGCTGGCGATCGCTATACTCCATCGACTGCCGCCGCTCGACAATGGGAACATAAGCTGGTAGAAATGCCTGACCGCATTGCTGCACAAAGGCAAATATCTTTTCCCAGTTGCGCGGCTCTGGCGTACCAACTTTGTTGCTATAATCTGCCGCTGGCCCTTGGGCATCCGGGCCGCGATACAAAACGCCTTGACCATCTTGATAGTCAAAAAATATACCACCTACTCCCCGCGTTTCTTGCCGATGCTTCAGATAAAAATATTCGTCGCACCACCGTTTAAAGGTTGGGTAATACTCTGGATGGTGGGCATCACAGGCTTGCTTCATGGTGCGGTGGAAATGGGCGACATCTTCCGCAAATGGGTAATAAGGTGTTAAATCGATACCGCCACCAAACCACCACACAGGGCCTGCCTCAAAGTAGCGATAATTCAGGTGAACGGTGGGGACGTAGGGATTGCGAGGATGCAACACCATCGAAGTGCCAGTAGCATAAAAGCCGTGTCCCGCAGCTTCTGGACGTTGCACTAAAATCGATGGCGGTAGCTGGTGTCCCCAGACTTCAGAAAAATTAACTCCGCCCTGTTCAAACACTTCACCCTCGCGGATTACGCGAGAACGACCGCCGCCGCCTTCTTCTCGTTCCCAGGCATCTTGTCGAAAAGTTCCGCCTCCATCCAGCTGTTCCAAACCCTGACAAATTTGGTCTTGCAGCTGTTGCATAAACTGGCTGACTCTAGCTTTTGAGTCATCTGGGGGGAGAAGGTTGCTAGATGTTGTTTCTGTAGTCGAAACTGTCATAATTTCAAAATCTTAATGTTATTTAACAGAACAATTGGGTACAAGTCGAGGATCTTAAATATATTAAGCTGTCCGGTTGCCAAGCAAACTATCGGTGTCAACTTAAGCCCCGACGAATGGAGCCACGCGGCGACACAAACCAAGTCTCGCGTTGCACGAGACTATGAGAATTTCATGCAGTTAGCCTGTGTAGCTGCGGTTGAAACCGCCCAAGCAACGTTAAGTTGACACTAATGGTTGTGATCGCGTCCATTGATTTTATCCATTTTCTTAAGAGCGATCGCCTTCTAGCAAAAACGGGGTTGGCGATCGCGTTGTTGTATCTACTAGACTATTTCTGTTCTTTGGATTTCCACCCAAGCCACTTTCTCACAATTACTATGATCAGACGCTGTGCTTCTAGCAAGGACATAGGACTCTTCGGTGGCTGAGACGACTTCTCAACCCCGTGACGTGCATCATCGCCAATCGCATCAGGACTCTGAGCCGTCCGAGTGAAGCATTCTGTCTTCTTTTTTGTAGCCCAGCCATCTTCTGTGATTCTGCTACCAACGTCGTCTTGAACGACTTCGTAAATTTTGTAAAGATTAACCCAGTCGTGTTCACGCTTAGTCCATATACGAAAAACTTTTTTTACTTTCTCGTCTTGGTCTGCAATTGTTGCCCAAGTTTCTAAGTCGCTAGGGTGTTGGTAAAAGTCCTCACTTTCATCCCCTTCAATATCAAAACCGAAGCCTTCAATAGTCCAAATTGCTGAAAGTAAAACCTCTGGATGCCTCTTTCCGTTTTCATCAACTCGAACAATGACATCAAGTGTAAATGGTTTAAAATCTCCAAAATAAAACATTGCCACTCCATTTATCAAAGTCAAAAGTTCAGTGGCACAGGCATACATCTCAATATCATCTGTTAGCAAGTCAAAGCGTGAAGAACTTAGGTAGTAACTCCCCTCTTCTTTAATCACACTCCATTCGGGCGAACGAAGTAATTGGGTAAGACTCCTAAGATGGGATTCTTTACCCTCCAGTAGAACTAGCCATTTCATTAATAACCTCGCCAAATCATAATCGTCTTATCATCACTACCACGGGCCAGCGTCTGTCCATCTGGGCTAAAAGTAGCGGAAAAAATTATGCCCTTATTCTAAGAGCGATTTAAATGCTTAGAGCTTCTGCCAAACCCAGCCTATAATTCTTCGACGTGACCGGAATCTAGGGAGGCGTGATCACGCAAAAAGATGTGATGGGTAAAGTTACCCTAACTAATCGAGAATGGGTAAGCAACTTATAAACTAGCTGGAATTGATTTAGACCAATCTCACCCATCGTCCTTCCATAAAAAATATACAGGTGGCTCTGGAAATATCCTACAGAAGGATGCTAGACACAAATAATTTATTCTATAATGATAAGTTACCTTGGAGACTCGCTGCGGGGGTGTTGTGATTCTCAATTTTTCCTTCAAGTTCATCGTTGGTCGAAAAGGTTTTTCCTTCCGCTTTTCTCTGGCTCGGACGTATCGCGTTGTAAGTTCCGCCTCCGTGGATGTCTTATGGGAAAAATTAATTAACTTAGGCGATGTATCTTGGCATCCTCTTCTTACCAGCACTAATGTTCCTAGGGGGCTGATTGCTAAACCGGGTTTGATCTATAACGCAGTTACCCGCTTGATGCCAATTCCAATTAGGGTTTTTGTTGAGCGCGTTCGTCCCTGCGAGTTACTCAGCGCGAGAGTTTTGGCGATTCCAGGGGTGGAGAAACGAGTGACTTACCAGGTGGAATCTACTGTCTGCGGTACGTATGTTTCTTATTCAGTCACCTTGCGCGGTTGGTTATCGCCCTTAATTTGGTGGATGATTCGGTCTTCTTCAGCCCGCGTAGCCGCTGAATTAGCCTCCGCAGCTGAACAGGTGAGTTTACAAGCGCAAGGGTGAAACAAGGGGAGTGGGGAATTATCAATTCCGAATCTTAAATTCAAAATTGGAACAGAGCAACTGTATAGCGCGATCGCGCACTCGCAACCGTTAAGATGCTTTATTGTGAGAGAATCCGCTTCGGCGATCGCTTGCCAGTTGCAAGTGGGATAAGGAATATAAGTGTCCTATGCTCGATGCTAGTTCAGTTTTAGAAGTATTGCGACCAGTGCAAGATCCCGAACTCCGCAAGAGTTTGGTTGAATTGAACATGATTCGCAATGTGTCCATTGATAACGGTAAAGTCAGCTTTACTCTGGTACTGACGACACCCGCCTGTCCCCTACGCCAGTTCATTGTCGAGGAATGCGAACAGGCGTTGAAAAAGAATCTACCAGAAGTAACAGATGTGGTGGTGGATGTCACTGCCGAAACCCCCCAACAAAAATCTCTTCCGGATCGCACAGGGATTGCTGGTGTAAAAAATATTGTGGCAATTTCCAGCGGTAAGGGTGGTGTGGGCAAAAGTACCGTTGCGGTAAACGTAGCGGTGGCTTTAGCACATATGGGGGCAAAAGTTGGTTTAATTGATGCGGATATTTACGGGCCCAATGACCCAACAATGTTGGGACTATCGGATGCTCAGATGACGGTAAGGCAAGGCCCCTCTGGCGAGGTGCTGGAACCTGCTTTCAACTACGGTGTCAAATTAGTCTCAATGGGGTTTTTGATTGACAAAGATCAGCCTGTGATTTGGCGAGGGCCGATGCTTAATGGCATCATTCGCCAGTTTCTCTACCAAGCGGAGTGGGGCGAACTCGATTATCTGATTGTCGATATGCCCCCTGGTACTGGTGATGCTCAGTTGACTTTAGCGCAGGCGGTACCAATGGCTGGGGTGGTGATTGTCACTACACCGCAGACAGTGGCTTTGTTAGACTCGCGCAAGGGCTTGAAGATGTTCCAGCAGTTGGGAGTAAAAGTGTTGGGGATGGTGGAAAATATGAGCTATTTTATTCCACCAGATATGCCAGACAAAAAGTACGACATCTTTGGTTCTGGAGGCGGGGAAAAGACAGCACAGGAACTGGGTGTACCCTTACTGGGTTGTGTACCGTTAGAAATGCCTGTGCGGGAAGGAGGCGATGCGGGAGTGCCGATTGTGGTTGACAAACCAGAGTCAGCATCTGCGAAAGCGCTGTTTGCGATCGCATCTCAAATAGCGGCTAAAGTCTCCATTGCAGCCCTAGCATAAGGCAAAAGACAAAAGGCAAAAGTAAAAAATATTCTTTCTTTTGCCTTTTAATTTTTAAATTTTTACTTCTTTAGCAATGTTGCACAAGTCACTGACTGGTTTTCGTTGGAGATCGATGCTGGCACCTTGGCAAGAGGTAGACTGGCTGCTATTGTTTCTTACCGTTGGCCTTACCATTCTTGGGGGTGTGATGATCCGCAGCGCGGAACTCCACCTGGGGCTAACAGATTGGTGGTGGCACTGGCTGATGGGCGCGATTGGTTTGGTAGTGGCGATGTTTATTGCGCGATCGCGTTACGAAAACCTGCTCCAGTGGCACTGGATTATCTACGCTATCACCAATCTCTCCCTGATAGGGGTGATGATCATCGGTACTACCGCTAAAGGCGCTCAACGATGGATTACTGTCGGCAGCTTCAACATCCAACCCTCGGAATTTGCCAAATTAGGAGTAATTATTACCCTAGCTGCTCTGCTGCACGCTCGTCCCGCCAATACCATTCCAGCGGTTTTGAGAGCTTTGGCAATAACTGGGGTTCCTTGGGCTTTAGTATTTTTGCAGCCAGACTTGGGAACCTCCCTGGTGTTTGGCGCGATCGTGCTGGGGATGCTCTATTGGGGTAATGCCAATCCAGGTTGGTTGGTGTTGCTCGCTTCTCCGGTGATGTCCGCCATCCTCTTTAACGTGTTTATGCCTGGGTGGTTCGTTTGGACAG
Organism: Trichocoleus sp. FACHB-6; assembly: GCF_014695815.1. Taxonomy (NCBI): domain Bacteria; kingdom Bacillati; phylum Cyanobacteriota; class Cyanophyceae; order Leptolyngbyales; family Trichocoleusaceae; genus Trichocoleus; species Trichocoleus sp. FACHB-6. The sequence continues at coordinate 96,628 of NZ_JACJOY010000096.1, read as the reverse complement.
CACTGATGGGGATAATTGCTTGGCGCACCTTACCCTGGCCCATGTCCGGTGCAATTGGAGCGATCGCAGTCAACCTGATCGGCGGCGAACTAGGAAAGATATTTTGGGGCTTATTAAAAGACTATCAAAAAGACCGACTCATCCTCTTCCTTGACCCAGACAAAGACCCCCTCGGCGGCGGCTATCACCTGATCCAATCTCGCATCGCCATCGGTGCAGGTGAACTTTGGGGACGAGGATTGCACAAAGGAACCCAAACCCAACTCAACTTCATCCCGGAACAGCATACCGACTTCATCTTCTCAGCTATAGGAGAGGAACTGGGATTGGTAGGGGGCTTCTGTCTGCTATTGGTCTTTTGGTTAGTCTGTCTGCGCTTGGTGATTATTGCCCAAAATGCTAAAGACAACTTTGGCTCGCTCCTCGCTATTGGTGTCTTATCGATGATTGTGTTTCAGGTGGTGGTTAACTTGGGCATGACTATGGGATTAGCACCAGTGACAGGTATTCCCCTTCCTTGGGTTAGTTACGGTCGTTCGGCGATGCTGAAGAACTTCCTGGCTATTGGGATTGTAGAATCTGTGGCAAATTATCGTCACCGACTGAAGTTTTAGTTATTAGTCATATGAATTATGGCTAATAGATAATATAGAGTTTCAAGAGTTGGGTGGAGTAGATCAACGTTTGGTAGGGACAGGCAATGCCATATCCCTACAGATGTATCGCACCCAACCCTTGAATTGCTATAGAACAAGTAGCCATGAGTCCATGATTAAATGAACACTTGTATTAAGCTAATAAATGAAAACTTAATTGAGAAGGAATTATGATTTTACCTGGAACGGCTGTACGAGTGAAGAATATCGACGATACCTACTACGGTTTTCAAGGGCTAGTTCAACGAGTCACCGATAATAAAGCAGCGGTACTGTTTGAAGGCGGCAATTGGGATAAGCTAATTACCTTCCAGCTATCAGAATTAGAAATTTTAGAGCCAACAGCGGGACGCAAAAAGGCAAAATAGTAAATGGCTAATTGCTAATGGCTAATAGCTAATAGCAATTTTCCAATTAGCCATTAGTAATGAATAATTGATTATGCGTCTTCCCTTACCCCAATTTGCTGCGGGCGAGCGATCGCCCAACCATATTGCTGAAGTGATTGAGACGGCAACGACTGAATTCCTGGCCCAGTGTCTCGATCCCGAAGACTTGAGCTTCCCAGTCATGCCCCCTTTTGGCAGCTGGGTCAAGTCTACTGATGAAGAATCGGGCAATTTAGTCTATGCTATCGTTTATCATGCCACCACCAGCCCAATTGATTCCATCCACCGGGCGCGCGCATTAGGGCTGTCACTAGAGGAACTGCGAGAGCAACAACCTCAGATATTCGCCATGCTCAAAACCGAGTTTCGCGCTGCCATAGTTGGGTTTGAGGCACAAGGACAGGGAAATAATGGTTACAAGCGTGTCGGCGGAATAACTTATCAATACCTGCCACCTCGTCCGCCGCAAATACATCAAGCGGTTTATCGCTGCGAACCGGAAGAAATTATTCACTTTAGCGAACAGCTGGATTTTCTGCGAACCTTATTGCAGGTGAACGGTGCGCCCGTAGAGGCGCTAGCAGGAGCGGCGATTAGAGAAATTTATCAATTACGCAAAGGCGATCGCGATTGGTTAATAAAAGCAGGACGCACTCTGAGCCTTCTTCTCAAAGACGATTACGACAGATTGAGGTATATTTTGAGCCAAATTAATCTTTAGGAAGTTTAGATTTTGGGTTTCTAATCGGTAATAAAAAGGAAAGAAGAAAAAGTCAAGGATTTTTTTTTGCCTTTGCCTTTTAGCTATTTCTATAGAGATAGGGCGCAAAAAGCCCTTTTTCTGTAAGATAACTCCAGCAATACAACTGTACTTTAAGCAGGATTGTAGCTTGCTTTTGAGAATGCCGGTTAAAAATCATCCCTAAGCTACCTCCTATGGAATCAATTTCAGAAGTTTTAGAGCAACCGATAGTTCCATTTGCAATTTTGCTAGTGGTCATCTTGACCGTACCTATGCTGTTCGAGCGGTGGTTGCGGCTGCCAGGATTGGTTGGTTTGTTGGCAGCAGGTGTTGTACTCGGCCCGAACGGGTTGAAGCTGCTGGAAACCGAATCAGAGACGATGAACCTGCTCTCAGACATCGGGTTAGTTTACTTGATGTTTGTGGCAGGGCTAGAAGTTGATATTGAGCAATTTCGCAAAACCAAAAATCGCTCGATTGGTTTTGGTACCTATACCTTCCTAATACCCCTGATTATGGGGACAATCGTGGGGCGTACCGTCGGACAGTTTGACTGGAATGCTTCAATTTTAATTGGCTCTTTATTTGCTTCTCATACCCTCTTGGCTTATCCAATTATCAGTCGTCTGGGTGTTGTGGGAAACGAAGCCGTCACTGTCACCATTGGCGCGACAATCTTCACCGATGTTGGCGCGTTACTGGTACTAGCCGTTTGTGTGGGAATTCATGCGGGTGACTTTACGCCTACTAAGCTGTTCACCCTGTTGGCATCCTTAATTGTTTACTCTGCGGTGGTTTTGTTTGGCTTTGATTGGGCTGGAAAACATTTTTTTCGACGTTCTGGGAATGATCAGGGCAATCAATTTTTATTTGTATTGTTAGCGCTATTTCTGGCATCGTTGGGCGCACAGTTGATTGGGGTAGAAAAAATTGTCGGAGCCTTTTTAGCTGGTCTGGCAGTGAATGATGTTTTGGGGGAAGGGCCAGTAAAGGAAAAGGTGCTTTTTGTCGGTAGCGTCTTATTTATCCCGATTTTCTTTGTGGATATGGGGCTACTGATAAATATTCCGGCTTTTATTAAAACGCTCTCTTCTGTCGGGTTAACTCTAGCAATTGTGGCGGGTTTGATTGGAAGTAAGTTTTTGGCAGCTTTGTTTGCCAAACTAACGTACCGCTACAACTGGCGCGAGATGCTAACGATGTGGTCACTGTCGCTACCGCAGGTTGCTGCTACTTTGGCAGCGACGCTGGTGGGCTATCGGGCGCTCAATCCGGCGGGTGAGAGGTTGCTGACAGAAGGTGTTTTAAACAGCGTGCTAGTTTTGATGCTGGTGACGGCAACGTTAGGCCCGCTGATTACCAGTCGGGTAGCGCCTGGGTTGAGTGTACCGGAAACGGAAGCGATCGCAACTAACACAACTGGACTAGATGGCATACCTGCATCGCCAGACCAACCTTTTACAGTGGTTGTACCTGTCTACAATCCGGAAACCGAGAGGAATTTAATGGAAATGGCAGCGCTACTGGCGCGGCATGAAGCGGGAAGGATTGTACCGTTAGCGATTACCACAGCGCACGCCCACATGGACGCACCGCAGTTGGAAGGGGCATTCCAGCAAGGTGAGATGCTACTTGAGAGAGCCACAGGATTAGCCGTTGAACTAGGTGTGACAGCGGTACCATTGCTGCGGCTTGATGACAACGTTGCTCAGGGAATTAGCCGCGCCAGTCGGGAACAAAAAGCGAGTTTAATTGTGATGGGCTGGGGTAGACGCACCGGCTTAAGGGCGCGTTTGTTCGGCAATGTGATTGATAGCGTCCTGTGGTCGTCTCACTGTCCAGTTGCGGTGACGCGGTTGCAGGGTCCGCCGTCACAAATTCGGCGGATTTTGGTTCCAGTGGAAAACTTGACGGGGCAAGCGATACAACCGTTGCGGTTTGCCCAAATTCTGGCTGAGGCGAATCAGGCTCAGGTGACGTTGTTAAACGTCTGCAATAGTAGAACAACGCCAGCGAAGATAGCGTGGAACCAGTCGCAACTGTCTCTGCTAGTCTCGAAGTGGGCACCTGGAAGTAACAACATCAACGTTGAAATTATCAAGAATGACAATGTGGCGCAAGGAATTCTAAATGCTTCTAAGTCGGTTGATTTGATTGTATTGCGATCGCTTCGTCGCCGCACCGCTGGCGGTCTAGAAATCAGCGATGTTACTACACAGTTAGTTCAGCAGCTAAATTGCTCTGTAGTGCTGCTAGGGGAGCCACAACGAACCCAAACGGGTGTTGTTCTACCCAGGACTTCCAGCGTTTCCATGCCCCGGATTTCAATTTAACTAAGGTCAGGATGGCTAATTGGGAATTGTTAAAAGCCATCCTGCTCTTAGCGTTCAGGAGCATCACGTCGAGTGCAAATATACACCTATAGAACATCCGCGCCTCAATACTCCACAAACGAAGCCTAACGAAAGCGGCGTTCCTATTAGCCTACGTTGGCTTTCGCTTTATAGGCGCGGCTTTCTTCTAGGCTTGGTACGCGAAAGCCACGCCTTGAGCCGTCAGGCATTTTTACAAGCATGGGGATGCCTGTTCGCTTTTTAACTATTTCCTCTCCTTTTTAAGTCTTCTTCCCAGGCTTCTAGTTGCTTTTTTTTCTGCTCTAGGTCTTGTTCCAATGTTTGAATTTGTTCCCGACGCGCTTCCATTTCTAAATTTTTGCGGGCTAATTCCTGACTTTGTAAAGTGAGGTCTTGCCGCCAGTGTTCAGCACGTTCGGCTTCCTGCTGTAAAAAGGTGGGAGTAATGCTACTTGTTAGGTACTGCTGCACTAATTCCAAAACCCAATCTTTCGCTTTTTCAATACTATGAATCTGCTGATTTTCACTTACCTCTACTAAAACTAACCAACCTTCCTTCGGGGATTCGATATCGACGGCGGGAATTACATATTCTTTATCAATCACTGCCCAGGTATTCTCAGAGGTTTGTTTGGCAAGGATTCGCAGTTCTACCCCGCCTGACAATTCATTTTTTTGCACTTCGGCAAAATATCGCATTGCTATCTTGTCTTTAAACGAACACGTCTGGGCACCCTAAGTTTACGGGCGTATTATATCGTAAATAACACTTTTATTCCTATATCGCAGGGAATAAAGTGTTATTAAAGCCGGGATACACCACTGTGTCCCTAGAGACTTTTAGAGCCGCTCCAGTCGCTCACGCAGAATTTCTGCCTGTTTCTCAGCTTCGGCTAGTGAGTCCCGCGCCTTTTGCACCACGTCAGGTGCGGCTTTCTCGACAAAATTGGCATTGCCTAAACGCCCGGAAAGGGATTTGGCTTCGGCTTCAACTTTGCTCAAGTTTTTATCTAGTTTGGCACGTAGTGCGTCCACATCGACGACTCCGGCAAGGGGAATTAAAACTTGGATTGTGCCAACGACACCAGCGATCGCTTTTGGCATAGCACTTTCTTCACTGTTCTCCTGTTCTGGTGGTCTAAAATCGGTTTCTGGGGGATGGGCGTAGCCAAGTTGTTTTGATGCTGTATCCTTTTTGTCAATTTTGCCTTTGGCAATAATTTGTGTAACCTTTGACACTACAAAAAGACAAAGAAGCACCACAAATAAAAATGGCAGCAAAAACAAAAATGGTAACAAAATCGGGGCATTGGCACTAGATTTTTCCTTGACAGATGCCGCGAGATTTGGTTCGGTAGAAGACGAGAGGGCAGACTTTACATCTGCGGATGAATCCGGCTTTAATATTTCGGTAGATGACGGGGTATCTTTTGCGCCCTTGATGGTTAATTTCTCTACCTTTGCCAAGTCTTGAATATAAGACTCCCCTAAGTTTAGGATATGCCGTTCCTTGTCGCTTTGGGTCTGCAAAATTACTGGAACCTTCACCCCAGGCTTGATGTCAGCTTCTGCCCGAAGATTGCGAATGGTGCGGATAGTGCCGAATAGCAATTCAAATTGCTGTTCTTTATCTGGGTCGATGAGTGCGGGATCTGCTTCGGGATAAGATTGTAACGCCAAAGCTTTGCCTTCACCAGCTTGAGTGAGAGTATGCCAAATTTCTTCAGTGATGTGAGGCATGAAAGGATGGAGTAATTTTAGAATCCCTTCCAGCACATAGGCAAGCGTCTGCTGGGCAACTAGCCGCGATGCTGCTGGTGCTTCCGGACGCAGGCGAGGTTTTACCAGTTCAATGTACCAGTCGCAGAAGTCACCCCAAATAAATTCGTAAAGTCCTTTGGCAGCTTCCCCTAGTCCGTAGTTGTCGATGTATTGACTACTTTGCTGCACTACTTGATGGTAGCGGGAGAGAATCCAGCGATCGCATAATTCCAATGCCTCTGTTGCGGGGTTCCCCAGTTGTTGCGGCGTTTTACCATCCAGATTCATCATCACAAACCGGGCAGCATTCCACAGCTTGTTAGTGAAATTCCGGGACGCTTCCACCGATGCAGATTCATCACTCTTGCGATTGTATTCTAGGCGGATATCTTGACCTGCACCAACCACTTCCTTAATCAGAGAGTAGCGCAAGGCATCAGTGCCGTATTTGTCAATCAGCAACAGCGGATCGATACCATTGTTGGCAGACTTGGACATCTTCTTGCCGTTCTCATCCAGTACCAAACCGTGGATGTAAACGTCCTTGAAGGGCATTTGACCTGTAAAATGTCCAGCCATCATCGTCATTCTGGCAACCCAGAAGAAGATGATGTCAAAGCCAGTAACGAGGGTAGCGGTCGGGTAGTAAGTTGTCAAATCCTGGGTTTGTTCCGGCCAACCTAGAGTAGAAAAAGGCCACAATCCAGAAGAGAACCAGGTATCTAGCACATCTGGATCTTGTTCTAGTTTGACATCTTGTCCAAATTTTGCAACCGCTTTTTCTTTTGCTTCTGTCTCGTTTTGCGCTACCACAAACGGCGTGTTGTCGGTAATTTCGCCCCCAGTTTCGCTGACTGCATACCAGGCAGGAATTTGGTGTCCCCACCAAAGTTGGCGAGAGATGCACCAATCTTGTAGTTTGACTAGCCAATCCCGATAAACCTTAGTCCAACGCTGGGGAATAAACTCTGGGGAACTTTTATCGTCTAAGAATTGTAACGCCCGGTCAGCGAGAGGGCGAATTTTGACAAACCACTGAGTAGAGAGGAGGGGTTCGACCGGGACTTTACCGCGATCGCTATAAGGAACCGTATGCTTATAATCCTCTATCTTGACCAAAAACCCGTCTGATTCCAGTCGCTGCACCACATTTTTCCGGGCAACAAAGCGGTCTTGTCCCTGGAACTCCCCAGCATTTTCGTTTAAAGTGCCGTCCTTATTCATGATGTTGATAAACGGCAAATTGTGGCGCTTACCCATCGCAAAGTCGTTGGGGTCGTGGGCTGGTGTCACCTTCACGCAACCAGTCCCAAAGGCAGGATCGACCAATTCATCGGCAATAATCGGAATTTCCCGCTGCATAATTGGCAGCATCAGCGTCTTCCCAATCAAATCTTTGTAGCGGTCATCATTGGGATTCACTGCCACCGCCGTATCGCCCAGCATCGTCTCCGGTCGAGTTGTCGCCACCTCCATATAGCCAGAACCATCCGTGAGGGGATAGCGGAAGTGCCACAGATTACCGTTAACTTCCTTGTTTTCCACCTCCAAGTCAGAAACCGCAGACTGAGTTCCAGGACACCAGTTCACCAGGTAATTGCCGCGATAGATCAACCCTTCCTCATACATTCGGGTAAAGGCTTCCAGTACCGCTTTAGATAAGCCTTCATCTAGCGTGAAGCGTTCCCGCGACCAATCTACCGAAACGCCCAAACTCCGCAGTTGGTTAACAATCTTACCCCCAGATTCAGTTTTCCACTGCCAAGCTTTTTCGAGGAATGCTTCGCGCCCTAACTCAAAGCGAGTTTTACCTTCTTTTTTAAGTTGCTTTTCCAGAATCGTTTGCACTGCAATACTCGCGTGGTCGGTTCCCGGTACCCACAAGGTATTGCGCCCTTTCATTCGGTGGTAGCGGACGAGGGTATCAATCAGGATACTCTCGAAGGCGTGTCCCATGTGCAAGCTACCCGTGACGTTGGGCGGGGGAATGACGATGCAGTAGGGTTCGCCAGAATGATTGGGGTCTGCTTGGAAGATGTGGTTTTCTTCCCAGAATTTTTGCCACTTGGTGTCGGTGGTTTTGGCGTCGTATTGGCTGGCGAGGGTGGGGATTGTTGCGGTCATGCTGGGAAGACTAAATGAAGAGGGGTTTAACTAAATTTTGCCATACGGTAGGGGGGGTAAGAAGAATGAACTGCGTTGGCGGAGCCTGCGCGGTTTATTTCTCCAAAAAATCCTTGCTTTTAGGTTTTACCATTTTGCACCATGACTTTTAAGTAGTATTGCCAGACTTGTTATTAGCTCGGAAATTATCAAAATTTCTAAATTCATAATCTCAACGCTTAATTAGTTAGGGTCAATCATTGAGGATATATCGAGGCTTTTGGTGCAGTTGGAAATCGAAGAGTTATACAAGAATGACTCTGCTGATAAAAGTATTTCTGTTCCCTTGTGTTGGCGATAGGAGTTGATTTTTATCCCATCAAATTTTAGCAATTGTGCTTTTGTTTGGTTGCATATTTCTTGGCTATGAGTCAAGTTACCCGGAACAATTATATGTTTACCAAACATATTTTAAGTGTGAATCGGTCTTTAAGGTCAACTTCACCAAGGTTTTAGCTCTGCTTGTAAGCTATATTTACTTACCTTTCAACTACTTTTTTGGCATATAAGGTGCTGAAGAGCCAATAATGACAATTTTAGTTCATTTGATGCGATCGCGTCTTGGAGACAGAGGTTTGACACTTCCGGCTAGTTGAAAGCTAAAGAATCTACTCAAGCCATTCCGATGATTTTTCTGACCGCGCTTTGCGAAACTGCGGATAAAGTCAGAAAGTGGAGTTATACTGCTCTGGATTACGCCCCTTCAGTATGAATGCGATCGCTTGTATATGCTAGTAGGCGTGATCGCTTATATCGTCAAGGGCTGTCTTGATACTTTTAGCAAAACTTTACTATTTGGCAGTGGTTGGTTGGCAAATACTAACTTCTATTTCTAAATGTTTAGCTTTATTTAGCTTTGGAAAAATTGGTGATTGGCTGGGAAATATAAATAAAGCTAGGTAAAATCCGGTACGCATCCATCTACTCTTACGTCAGTTCACACTATCTATTACTTCTACACAATAATGCTTACTCATCCCGCCTACGAACTTACTCAAGTTTTGCATGAAGGTATATCTACAATTATTTATCGCGCTTCCAGACAGTTAGATAAATCTTCCGTAATTATTAAAGCTCTTAAAGCAGAGTATCCCACCCTGGAAGAGCTGAGTCGGTTAAGACATGAATATAAAATTTTAGAAAATGCAGTAGATATAGAAGGAATTGTTAAGCCCCTAGCCTTAGAAAATTATAACAACGGTTTAGCGCTAATTTTGCCAGATTTTGGGGCAGAATCGCTGAAAAAATATTTAAGCGATCGCTCTCTGGAAGTAACTAAATTCCTAAATATAGCCATACAGCTAGCATCCACCTTAGCACAACTGCATCAAGCCCAAATTATTCATAAAGATATTAAGCCTGACAATATTGTAATTAACCCGCAAACTGGGCAAGTTAAATTCATCGACTTCAGCATTGCATCCAGCCTAGAGAGAGAAAATCAAACGCTTGGCAACCCGAACTTACTAGAAGGCACACTCGCCTATATGTCGCCAGAGCAAACTGGCAGAATGAATCGGTCAATTGACTATCGCACCGACTTTTATTCCTTGGGCGTTACGTTTTATGAAATGCTAACGGGTAAATTGCCTTTTGAAGCGCTTGAACCGCTGGAATTAGTACATTGCCATATTGCTAAAGTTCCAGTTCCACCTCATCAGGTCAATTCACAAATTCCTGAAGCTATTTCAAATCTTGCAATAAAATTATTAGCTAAAACTGCTGAAGAACGCTATCAAAGTGCGGAGGGATTAAAATTTGACTTAGAAACTTGCTTGCTAAAATTGCAAACTACTGGAACGATTTCTAATTTTATACCCGGTAGTGCAGATAAAGCAGCTCAATTACTGATACCACAAAAACTTTATGGTCGTGAAGCAGAAGTTACTACCCTTCTGAAAACATTCGATCGCGTTGCTGCTGGCACGACGGAAATAATGCTGGTATCGGGTTACTCCGGCATTGGTAAAACTGTTTTGGTGAATGAAGTTCACAAACCTATTGTGCGGCAACGTGGCTATTTTATTGCCGGAAAGTTTGACCAGTTTAAACGGAATATTCCTTATGCTTCTTTAATTCAAGCTTTCCAATCGTTAATTCTGCAACTGCTAACCGAAGGCGAAATAGAAATCCAAGCTTGGAAAGAAAAATTGCTATCCGCTTTAGGCGATAACGGACAAGTTATTATCGATGTTATCCCTGAAGTCGAATTAATTATCGGCAAGCAGCCACTCGTACCGGAACTAGGAGCAACAGAATCTCAAAACCGTTTTAGTCGGGTTTTTAAACAATTTATTAGCGTGTTTACAACCGAAAAACACCCTCTTGTTGTGTTTCTGGATGACTTACAGTGGGCGGATTCGGCATCGCTGAAATTAATTGAACTGTTGATAACTGATAGCGATAGCAAGTATTTATTGCTCATTGGCGCGTATCGAGATAACGAAGTTTTTCCCACCCATCCGACTGTCCAGACAATTGAAAAAATTCAAAAAACAGGTGCGGCGGTAAATAATATCGTACTCAGCCCGTTACAACTCATTCATGTTGAAGAATTAATCGCCGATACTTTAAATGAATTTGTTTTTCCGGAATCGCTATCTGTAGAAACACGGAATTTCGCGCGGTTACTCTTCAACAAAACGCAAGGCAATCCTTTCTTTTTAACTCAACTCCTCAAAACTCTTTATCAAGAAGATTTGCTGGGTTATAACTTACGCTCAAGTGAGTGGCAGTGGAATATTGAGCAAATTCTGGCGATTGGTATCACTGATTATAATGTTGTTGAGTTGATTGGTAGAAATATTCGCAAACTGCCGGATGAGACACAGAAAGTATTAAAACTAGCAGCTTGTATTGGCAACACTTTTAATTTAGAAATTTTGAGCATTGTCAATGAAGAAACCACCTTAGTTACTGCCGCACAGTTGTGGTCTGCACTTCAGGCAGGTTTGATTTTACCCCTAAGCAATGATTACAAAATCCCTCTGGTATTTAATCAGGAGGAATTCGGCGGGATTACCTTAACAGATGTCAAGGTTGACTACAAGTTTTTACATGACCGCGTGCAGCAAGCCGCTTATTCTCTAATCCCAGATGAAGAGAAAAAACAGACTCACCTGAAAATTGGTCAATTACTACTGCAAAATACAACGCCTCAAGAACGAAAAGAAAATATTTTCGCACTGGTTAACCAGCTCAATTATGGTACTGGCCTACTAACTTCTGAATCGGAAAAATACGAACTAGCTCAACTCAATCTTATCGCTGGTCAAAGAGCCAAAGCAGCAACAGCCCACGATTCCGCCGTTAAATATTTGCAGGTGGGTTTATCTCTTCTGGTAAGAGATAGCTGGGAAAGCCAATATGAATTGACATTAGCACTGCATGAGGAAGCAGCAGAAGCAGCTTTTTTGGGCGGTAATTTTGAAGGAATGCAGAGATTCGTTGAGATAGTACAGAACTCCGCTAAAACGCTGTTAGAGAAAATTAAAGTGTATGAAGTCCAGATTCAAGCTTATGTTTCGCAGAACAAGCTACTAGAAGCAGTGAATACAGGGCTACAAGTTTTAAAGCTGTTAGGGGTGGAGTTTCCCCAAGAGCCGAACCCGTCAGATATTGGGCAGGCACTAGGGGAAACTGCGGCAATTTTGAATAGCTTGCAAATTGAGGAATTAGTTGACCTGCCTCAAATGACCGCTCCCTATAAATTAGCAGTTATGAGACTTTTATCAAGTATCTTTGCTCCTGCATACATGGCTGCGCCAGAACTGGTGCCCTTGACAGTGTGCAAACAAGTAAGTTTATCCGTCCAATATGGTAATGCTTCCGTATCTCCCTTTGCTTATGCTAATTATGGTCTTCTTCTTTGTGGCATTGTCGGAGATATTGATTCAGGTTATCAGTTCGGTCAATTGGCTTTAAATCTAGTGTCAAAGTTGAATGCTCAAGAAATCAAAGCCAAGACAGTTGGCATAGTAAATATATTTATCCGACCTTGGAAAGATCATCTTAGAGAAACCTTAGAACCTTTTGTGTCAACTTACGCTAGCGGAATGGAGACGGGAGATTTAGAATGGGCTGCCTATGGTCTACTAATGTACTCCTGTTTCGCTTACTTTAGCGGCAAAGAACTGACTATCCTTGAAAGAGAGATGGCAAGAAACAGAGATGCTATTCATAAAATCAAGCAAGGAACAGCGCTTAATTATCACGAAATCTATTGGCAGGCCACCTTGAATCTGCTCGGAAAAAGTGAAAATACTTGCTGCTTAAAAGGTGAAGCATGCGATGAGCAGATCAGGTTGCCATTGCACAAGCAAGCAAACGATAAATTGGGAGTTGCCTACATATATTGGAACAAACTTTTACTTAGTTACTGGTTTGAAAATTATTCAGAAGCAATTGAAAATACTGCCCTAGCAGAGAAGTATTTGGAGGCGGTAGTAGGATTGCCCCTTGTTCCTCTCTTCCATTTTTATGATTCTTTAGTACGGCTAGCAGTTTATGCCAATAGCTCGCAGTATCAACAAAAGGACATTCTTAAACGGGTACAAGCGAATCAAGAAAAAATGCAGAAATGGGCGCATCATGCCCCAATGAATTTTTTGCACAAATTCTATTTAGTAGAGGCAGAACAGCATCGAGTTTTAGGAGAAAAAGTAGAAGCGATAGAGAATTATGATCGCGCCATTGCCCTCGCCAAAGAAAATGAGTATACCAACGAGGAAGCACTCGCTTATGAACTCGCAGCCAAATTTTATCTGTCATGGGGTAAAGAAAAAATTGCCCGCACCTACATGACCGATGCTTATTATGCCTATATGCGTTGGGGGGCTATTGCTAAAGTCAAGGATTTAGAGTCAAAATACCCGCAATTAATAGCGCGATCGCTTGTCACAGAAACCCCCTTTAACTTCGACTTAACTGGAACAATTACCAGTCTAACCACCACAGGTAGCCAGGCAGAAATTCTGGACATGGCTTCAGTAGTAAAAGCGTCTCAAGCCATTTCCGGTGAAATTGTCTTAGAAAACCTGCTAGAAAAATTAATGAAAATATTGATAGAAAATGCAGGTGCTGAAACTGGCTTGCTCATTTTATCAAAGCAGGGTCGATTCTTTATAGAAGCAGCCGGAAATAAAGAGCAAGTACAAGTGCTGCGATCGCTTCCTGTATCAACCAGCCACCAGCTACCTGTCTCAGTAATAAACTACGTCACCAGAACTCAGAAAGATGTCGTTTTAAACGATGCAGTTCAGGAGAAAATATTTAACACCGATCCTTACATCATCCAAAATCATCCAAAATCTCTCCTGTGTGTCCCCATCATCTATCAAGGCAAGTTAACTGCCATTCTTTATCTAGAAAACAATCTAATTGCGGGTGCATTTACGCCGAAACGTATAGAAGTTCTACGAATATTATCCTCGCAGGCGGCAATTTCAATTGAGCATGCTCGTTTGTACACCGATTTAGAAGTAGCCAACGCGAGTTTAGAAGCGAAAGTAGAAGAACGAACCCAAGAGTTACAGGAAAAAAATGTGCGCTTGCAAACAGCAGAAACAGTCGCACAATCTGCCAACCGTGCCAAAAGTGATTTCCTCGCGAGTATGAGCCACGAACTCCGCACGCCACTTAATGGCATATTGGGTTATGCTCAAATCCTCAAACGCGATAAAACTATAACTGACTCGCAAAAAGATGGTTTAAACATCATTCACCAGTGCGGCGAACACTTGCTGAACTTGATTAATGAAATTCTAGATTTATCCAAAATCGAAGCTAGAAAGATGGAACTCCATCCGACAGAATTTAATTTTACAGAATTTCTAGAAGGACTAGCTGAAATCTGCCGCATTAAGGCGCGGCAAAAAGGCATTTCATTAATTTATGAACCGATTACATTGCTTCCTACCGGAGTCCGAGCCGATGAACAAAGGTTGCGGCAAGTATTAATTAACTTGCTAGGAAATGCCGTAAAATTCACTCAAACTGGCGGAGTTGCTTTTAAGGTAGGTTATCACGAAGGCAAAATTCGGTTTCAAGTGGAAGATACGGGATTGGGGATGGCACCAGAGCAATTAGAAGAAATATTTTTGCCCTTTCATCAGGTCGGAGACCACAACCTCAAAACTGAAGGAACTGGATTGGGATTGGCAATTACCCGTCAATTAGTTGAGTTGATGGGTGGCGAAATTAAAGTAAAAAGTACCTTGGGTAAAGGGAGCATTTTCTTCTTTGATTTAGACTTGCCGGAAGCCTCTGACTGGGCCGATAATAGGAAAGAATACAAACTAAATATACAAGGTTTCAAAGGCTATAAACGCAAACTTATCATAGCAGATGACAAAAAAGAAAATCGCTCGCTATTGGTCAAAATGTTATCGCCTTTAGGGTTTGAGATAGTGGAAGCAACAGATGGACAGGACTGTCTCAATAAGGCTGAGGAATTGAATCCTGATTGCATCTTAATGGACTTGATGATGCCTCAGTTAAATGGGTTTGAAGCTACTCGAAGGATTAAGCGATCGCCAGAACTAAAAGATGTGGTAGTGATTGGCACTTCCGCCAGCGTTTTTGAGTTCGATCAGGACAAAAGCAAGGAGGCGGGTTGCAACGATTTTCTACCCAAACCTATTCGAGTAGAAGACCTGTTAGATAAGTTAAACGTTCACTTAAACTTGGAGTGGGTTTATGAGGAAGGCAATAGTGAAAATGCAACTATGCACCCAGAAGAAAATTCTCAGGCTACTAGACTCAAAACTCAGCATCCGCTTGTAGCCCCTCCTACAGAAGAGATTGCTGCTTTGTTGGATTTAGTAATGATGGGCGATCTCAATAGTATTGTCGAAAGAGCGGTTAACCTGGAAAAAAAAGATGTGATGTTTGCGTCTTTTGCCAGAGAAATACAGGAATTAGCTAAAGGTTTTCAGGTTAAGAAAATACGCGATCTTCTTAAAAATGTAGGAATAAATAAATGAAAAGCACAAATACTAATAACGGCGTAATTTTAATCGTTGACGACAACCCAACTAATTTAAAAGTCCTGTTCAAGTTTCTGGCTGATTCTGGCTTCAAAGTTTTGGTAGCTGAGGATGGCGAAGATGCGATCGCGCAGGTGGATTATGCACTGCCAGACCTCATCTTATTGGATGTACTCATGCCTGGTATGGATGGCTTTGAAACTTGCCGCCACTTGAAAGCTAAGGAATCAACGAAAGAAATTCCCGTAATTTTTATGACGGCGCTTTCTGAAACGGTGGATAAAGTTACAGGTTTGAGTCTTGGAGCCGTAGACTATATTACTAAACCACTTCAGCATGAAGAGGTTTTAGCCCGTGTCAAGGTTCATTTAAGCTTGCGAAATCTAACTAAAAAGTTACAAGATCAAAACGTGCGTCTTGAAGAGGAGATTGAAGAGCGTGCAAAGGTAGAGGCAGCTCTATTAACGCTCACCTCGGAGTTAGAAATACGAGTGGCAGAAAGAACGGCTGAACTTTTCCAATCAAATCAGCTGTTGACGGGATCGAATCAGCAGCTGAAACAGGAAATCCAAGAACGCATCGCTACAGAAACTGCATTGCAGAAATCAGAAGCACGTTATCGACAACAAGCCAATCAGCTAGAACTTGCCTTTCGCAAACTTCAAGAAGCTCAAAGCCAATTAGTTCACAGTGAAAAAATGTCCAGCTTGGGACAATTGGTTGCAGGTGTGGCACATGAAATTAATAATCCTGTCAACTTTATCTACGGCAATCTTACCCACGCACATCATTATAGCCAAGACATTCTCGGACTCTTGAAGCTCTATATTAAGTATCTTCCATCACCGCCGCCGGAGATTCAGGAGTACGTTGAGGCTATAGATTTGGAGTTTTTGATTGAAGATTTGCCCAAATTGCTAGCTTCGATGAAGGTGGGAGCCGATCGCATCCGCGAGATTATTCAATCGTTGCGACATTTCTCCCGTGTGGATGAAGCCCAAATGAAGCCAGTGGATATTCATGCTGGGCTGGATAGCACGCTGTTGATTTTGCACAATCGGTTTAAACCTAGTGCTAACCATCCAGGTATTCAGCTTGTCAAAGAATATGGCAAGCTGCCACCAGTAGAGTGTTATGCAGGGCAGCTCAACCAGGTGTTTATGAATTTGATTGCCAATGCAATTGATGCGTTGGAGGACTATGACAAAAATCGATCGCCCGAAGATGTTTACTGTTCCCTGAGCTTAATTCGGATTCGCACGGAAGTAACCGATAGTAACTTCGTGACTATTCGGATTGGGGATAATGGCCCTGGTATAGCACCTGAAGTACGCGATCGCCTATTCGACCCGTTCTTTACAACGAAACCCCCAGGTAGAGGTACTGGTTTGGGCTTGTCTATTAGCTACCAAATTGTCGCCTCCAAACACGGTGGTCAGATAATGTGTATTTCAGCGCCGGGACAGGGAGCCGAGTTCATAATTAAAATTCCGATTCGACGACAGCCTCTGGAATCGGCTTGCCAATTAAGTAAGTTGGAAAAAAAAAGCATAATTTCGGCTAGTGTCCGGTAAGTGTCTGTCTACCGAAATCTGCGGGGCTAAAGCCCCGCAGAAAATTACGCAATTTCAAGTAACTTTGCGCTCAGATCCCAGAGCTTTTTAGCTTTGTTCTTATCGCTAACTTGGTCAGATTTTTGCACAAAAGACTGACGACCTGGTTTCTGGGGATTCCCCGAACTCCAATACACACCAGGCTTTAGCTTTGCTTATAAGCAGCATTTCCTTACCTTTTTTACCTATTCAACTACTTTTTTGGCATATTAGGTAATCAAGAGCCAGAATTATTTTTCGTTCTCCAGCTTTTGCATTATCGGCTAAGACTAATAAATAATTTTTTTCTAGTTTAAATGTATAATTTGTAACAGACGAATAGCCAAGAGGATGTCGCGATCTAAGGTATAAGGTACGCGATCGCTGCCGCGACTCACTCGCCTATTCGCAGTAATCCATGCCGGACACCATAAAACAGCCGATTTAGTAATGTTTGTTCTTGTTCGTCCAGCCAATCCTTAGCTAGTAGGACATACTTCAGCTGATACTGGTTAATACGAGTAATCCGCCGCGAGACAAATATCTGAGCAACGATATCTTCAATAGTGACTTCGATAGGAAAAAACTCAATCGGCATAATCATAGAAGAAATTTGATATTACCAATTTCAACTTTTTCCGTAGAATCCTAAGCGATCGCAATCTATAAAATCAGGTGACAAAGCTCTAACAACTCTGTGATCCCTGTCATTGCGCGAGTGAAAACCTAAGCGATGCCTCAAATTTTGACAAACCACCGTTGGCGATACATCGCGTAGCAAATCGCCCACCAGAACAACAATGTTAGTACGGCAAACACCAGGGAAGCATTCATCGGACTTGCCCAAGGCAAGAATAAATGTTCGTAGATCCAGGTATAGGTGCTGGGTGCGTTTTCACCAGTTCCGATTTTAGTTTTGACGAGAATTTTAATCAGCAGAACCGAAGCGACGAAGACGAAGATAGCATTCAACCCCATCACTTCAAACGGTTTCCCCCAGCGACGATTTCGGACTTCAATTAATTCATAACAGGCTGCTAGTAATAGCAACGCCCAACCAGAACTGAAGAGGACGTAGGAACTCGTCCACAACCTCTTGTTGATGGGAAATACCAAACCCCACGCCCAACCTACACCCAAGCAACCGATGCCAAACAGTACCAAACCGATACTGGTGCGCCTTTGGACGGGTTGGACACGTAACCAGTCACCTGTAAAGTAGCCAATGAGGACGGTGACAATTGCTGGGAGAGTGCTGAATAAACCTTCGGGATCTCCCATCGTTTTAAAAGCGTCGCCTGGATGCAGATGCTTTGTACCAATTATCAAGCGATCGATATAAGAGGCGAAGTTTCCTTCCGGCGATGATAAGTTTCCAGCGCCATAATCGGGAACGGGAATAAGAGACATCGCTACCCAGTACCCGATGAGTAATAGTAGCGCGATCGCCCACTGTCCTTTTCGCGGTACGTTGATAACTATCAAGGCGGCAAATAGGTAAGCTAAGCTGATGCGCTGCAACACTCCCATGATCCGGATGGTGTCCCAGTTGTAAGTCCAGAAACCATTCAGCAACAAACCGAGGACAAACAGAATTGCCACTCGGCGGAAAATTCGCCTGTACACGGCGGCGGTGGGACGGTTCCCTTCGTTGTACTTGGAAAGGGAAAAGATCATTGCCACACCAACTATAAATAAGAAGAAGGGAAAAACTAAGTCTGTCGCCGTGCAACCGTGCCATTTGGCGTGTTCCAAAAACGGATAAACTTGGTCGGCGACTCCCGCTTTATTGACGAGGATCATGCCTGCGATCGCTATCCCGCGAAATACATCGAGTGAAGTTAAACGCATAGTTAATTTACAGAAGTGTTCCAGTTGCTGCACGAAAGGTTGAGGAATTTTCATCCCTCTGTAGGAATAGGACAATCACTGTGATGATTAAGTTAGCATCGCGGGGTAGAAAATCAAAACGATTAATATTAAAGTAAACAGAGTGCAATGCTAGTTCTTGCCCTTCAACCACAGAGTAAGCAGAAATTTTTTGCCTTTTTAGAGGATTAATATGAATCCAGAAGATTTTATGAAAATAGCGCTGGAAGAAGCAAAGATTGGAGATGCTCCTTACGGTGCAGTTATCGTTAAAGATAATCAAATAGTCATTCAAGCCCACAATACTGTAAAGACGGATAGCGATCCAACTGCCCACGCAGAAGTTAACGCGATTCGCGGTTTAACAACCAAAATTAAGAATCCTTCTTTAGAAGGTTATACGTTATATACAACTTGCGAACCATGCCCAATGTGTACGGCGACTTGTATTTGGGCAGGAATATCTGAAATAGTAATTGGGGCTTCGATTCAAGACTTGATTGATGCTGGTGTTTCTCAAATAAATCTCAGCAGTGAAGAAATTATTGCGAAGGGCTTTAAGAAAATAAAAGTTACCAAAGGTCTTTTAAAGGACGAATCTCTGCAATTATTTAAGAGTTAATTCGGCTCATCAAGCTGGGGTAAAAATTAAATTGGCAAAAATTGCGGGTCGAGTGCGATCGCGCAAACTTAAGCTGCTTAAAATATTGGTTACGTGCTTTTTCACTTTTCCTTCAGAAATATAAAAAGTTTGGGCAATTTTTCAATAATTGGCACCAGCGCCAATTAAACGCAAAACTTCCCTTTCTCTGGGTGTTCGTTCATCCCAAAGAAAGGGGAGCCATTAGTCGGTTGTTAGTTGTTGCAAGCTGTTTGTAAATAAAATTTAAGATGCCTGAACTACTCTCTGTGGCTAGATCCTCCCTAATCCTCCTTAAAAAGCAGGGAACCGCGTCAAAAGCCTGAAGTCCGGGATCTACATCTTTGCTTACAAACAGATTGTTAGAGATGCGATTGACTTTATTTGTGCTTATCTAGCACAAATAAAGTAGAAAAATCGGCAACCTTTACGGCTTTTATATTACTAAGTCAATTCGTAGTTACCCGGAATAAAGATGTATTAATTAATAAATTCATATGTAATTAATATAGCTTTACTATAACTTTAATGAAAGCTTTGATTTTTGCTTTTATTATCAGTTGAGATAGAAAGGAAAAACCCATGAAAAAACTCTTGACATTAGCAGCTTTAACGCTCTTTATTCCGCTATTTCACGCGAAAGCGGAAGCAGCCACTATGATTAAGGTTTCCCAAGAATCAAGGGCAGGAGTAGGGGACTTTAACAGCAACATTTTAGGATATATCAAAGCCTTCAGTACCACCAAGACAGCAGCCGAGTACTATAAGTACAGTTCGCACTACTACGGTGGATTGTCTAATGATGCCTCACTGGATTTAACTGCTAAGCAATCTCACCTTTTCTTTGTAGATGCTGCCGATGGGCTGTCACTATTCACTGTGCATGATAAGCCGGGTAATGTAATTGGTGGCGCAGCAAAAATGCGTTTCGATTTGTCGGGGGATACCGCCTCATTAAAGATGGTAGACGATCCGGGGGAAGCGATCGCATCTGCTGATGGCACTGTCTTCATCGCAGATCACGCCTGGTCGCCCTGCTGCACTGATGGTTTAGCTATAGGTTCCCTGGATGGCAACTGGGAAATGAAGGTGCAATTCACTGGCTGGTACAGAGGGTTGAACGCATGGAAAGCGTATTCATCGTCGTCCAAATCGTCAACTATTTCGCTGGCGATGCAAAATTATCGGAGAGTTCAATTAAACGTAGTACCCGCTTCTATCCCTGAGCCTTCCAGCATCGCCTCTATTGTTTTTGCTAGTTTTCTGGCGTTAGCTGTACTTCGTCGCCAACGCAAGGGCATTTTGTAAAAGATTATCCGTGACGAAAGTCATGGTTGGGTTTAGGACTTTCCTCGGATGCAATCGAGAATATTTTTTGTTTACTATAGAGAGAACGAACCGGAAAAAGGATAGAACACGGTGAAACTCAAACTGATTTCGATGTTAGCTGGAGCGGTTGTATTTTTCGTTCCCTTCACTTCAAGTGCAGCTTTTGCCCAAACCAATTCGCCAAGCGCCCCGGCATCTAGCGGATTGATGGGTATCGAATTAACTCCGCAACAAAAAACTAAAATCGAACAGATTCGCAGTAATACTCGATCCCAAATTGAAAATATTCTAACGGCAGAGCAAAAAAATAAATTTAAAGCTGCTGTGGGCCAAGGTCAGGATATGCGTAGGGCTTTCGCGGCGATGAATTTATCTGACCAGCAGAAAACTCAACTGCAAGGTATTTTTCAGTCGGCAGCATCGCAGTTTTCCGCAACGCTTACTCAAGAACAGCGGCAGACAATTATGGAGAATATGCGATCGCGTCAGCAGCCGCAACAAAACCCGAAATAAGTTTCATCAGCATCAAATAAAAGATGATGAACTTGTCTGTTGTTAGAGTCAATCTTTTCCCTCAGATTCAATATGCTGGGGCAGAATGTTCTGCAAATTGTGGAAATTGCGATCGCTTCCAGAAACCTCTTTTGGTTGCACCTTAGCTGATTTTCTTGACTCCCATCACCTGTGCAACCATTACTGGGGAAGCTGACTTTGGGCAATGTGCAAGCCTTATCTGGCGTTGAATTAGATGCAAATGCGGGGCAGCCATTGTGTCTGCCTCAGCAGCCATCAAGTATTTTATATTAGGGTGTTCATCACATTTTTAATGCCATTATTAAATTTATTTTTTCCCCCATTAGCGGGGTGTCGAACTTTCTGAAAAGCCAATCCCATTTTTGCGAGAGTTTTTTCAGCTTCGTTTCCGACAGCTACAACAATATTTATATCAAATAATATAATTAAGTCTTTTAAAAAATACTCCCCAATATTTATTTCTTCTTTAGTGGGCGTTCGATTAGATTGCTGATTTCCAACTTTAAAAGGATGAAAAGGGAAGGCATTCCAAAGTAAAGGGATTTGCTGATACTTTAGCAAGGCTTCCCAAACAATGGTTGCACTCTGCTCTTTATAAACTCGATCAAACTCATTAGTTTTCCGGTAGCCCCTGGATTCGCCAAATAATCTAATTTCATCAAATCCATTTAATAGAATAAATTCACTGGTAAAAGGAACACCTGTTAAACGACATCCTCTATGCCCTGGAGCTTCTCCAACTAACAAAATTTGGCTGTTTCTTTCTGCTAGATGTTTCAAGTATAAAAATAAGTTTTCTCTTCTGACCTCATTTACCAAAAGGTCGTAAGAATACTGATTAAACACATTATTGCTAGATTTAAAATTAGATAGCTCTTTGATAAATTTGTGAAATTTATCGTTCATTTCCTTGGGCGTTATCAAAGAAGTAGCATCAGATTTCAAGAGAAAAAAGAGAGAAGAAATCGGAAGCAACCTATAGTAACTTTGGTAGTCAACCCCTCCCCCCGCATTCTAAGTGTAGTCGAATCAGCTAAGATAGCAAGGCAAACGTGAACCGTAACAGGGTAGGGAAACTCCGGTGTAATTCCGGGGCTGTGCCGCAGCTGTAAGCGATTTTTGTCCTTGGGTATGACGAATCGTTAGCCAGAATGCCTACCTGTTGCGAGGCGCATTCTATTTCCTGCGTTGCACAGGAAAAAAGTTGTAAATCCATGCCTACTATCAATTCAACCACTCTAATTACTCAGTCCTTGGAATTATCACCACTACCGCTACACCGCCCGTTATTGATGATTGGTCATGGTACAAAAGATAATGACGGACGGCAAAGTTTGCTGGATTTTGCGGCAGCATATCAAGCTTTAGACACCTCTAGACCTGTTCTTCCTTGTTTTCTAGAACTCACTGGCCCGACAATTCAGGAGGGGGTAGATCGGTGTGTGGAGGAGGGTTACACGGAAATTTCGGTGTTGCCGATTTTGCTATTTGCGGCGCGACACAATAAGTTTGATGTGACCAATGAGTTAGACCGGGCAAGGGCTAGACATCCCCAGTTAAAGTTTTACTACGGGCGACATTTTGGGATTACGCCTGGGATTTTGGATTTGTGGCGATCGCGTCTTGCTGAACTAGACCAACCTCAATGGAACCGTTCAGACACCGTACTGCTATTTGTCGGTCGCGGTTCCAGCGATCCCGATGCTAACGGCGACGTTTATAAACTTGCCCGGATTGTGTGGGAAGGTAGCGGTTATCAGACTGTGGAAACTTGCTTTATCGGCATTACCCACCCACGTCTAGAAGAAGGTTTCCGTCGCGCCAGACTCTACCAGCCTAAACGAATTATTGTCCTGCCGTATTTTCTGTTTACAGGAGTCCTGGTTAAAAAGATATTTGAAATTACTGCCCAGCAGCAAGAACAATATCCCGACATCTCCATGACTTGTCTGCCAGAAATGGGCATTCACCCGCAGTTGTTGTCTGTATTGCGAGAACGGGAAATCGAAACCCAGCTGGGACAAGTCCAGATGAATTGTGAAATGTGCAAATTCCGACTAGCAGCAGTTGGGAACGGTAACGGACACACTCACGATCATCACCACCACCACCATGACCACAGTCACGACCATTCCCACGCCGCCGCCGATCCCTATGCGAATTTAGAGCGTTACCATGAGAAGATTTGGCAAGCGCCTTGAACAAATGGGTAATAGGTAGTAGGTAATAGGTAATAGGGCTAGATGTTCCTACCAATTACTCATTACCGTTTACCTAAAACTTATGTCTAAAGAATTTTCAATTGGTGAGCGAGTCCGGGTGGTAGCATTGCCACCATACGTCAAAACAGCGGAACCGATGCCAATGCTGCGTCCTCCTGATGTGATTCAGCTTGGGGAAGAAGGCATTGTTATGGATCGTCGTCCGGGGGGATATTGGGGTGTCCGGTTTTCCACGGGAGCTTTTTTGATGGATAGCCAGTATATTGAGGCTGTGTCCGTGACAACTGAATCAATCCAGTCAGGGGTAGAGGTGACGGATAGGACAGCGCACACCACATCACCTGAACAAAAGTATTTTGTTGACCCCAGCTGAGTAGAAGGATGCGATCGCACTCCTTGTATACTGCTATAGCCAGCTACTCGCACTCTATTTTTTGTAGCGTTCTGTGCGATGACGGTTCGTTTTTTGGTAGAGTGCGATCGCTCATTCCCCCAAAGTCAATAATCCCTCCCGAAAATTCACCACTAGAGGCAGATTCATTAACCACTGCGAACCTAACAATATTTCTGTTATTTCTTCCCCTGAAAAAACTGGGATTTCAAACTCTTGTCCATTCAATAGCACCTTACCCAAATAAATATCAAAAGATGCTTCTCCCTGTGCTGTACGCAGTTCTTCCCTACGCATAAAAGCCCAATCAAGACCATCTAAATCTTGTTTGTTCATTGCCACGAAGCCTGTAAAACCTGTATCCAATAGCACATCTACCGTCAGATTTATGCCAGCAGCAGTAATCAAATCTATTTCAAAATATAGCTGACCCCTGCTGCCAAAAGTAGCCTGAATCATATTCTGCCTGTGGCTCCCGTCTCATTCAAACAAAAGATACAGTGGATAGAATTTAGGTGCTTATCATTTACCTTTTGATGAGCCATCATTTTATTAGCATCAATGAAATAATCACCACTGTCTGGTTCAACGGCAATATACCAGCCATAGTGTTCCTCGATTAAATTGGGGCGCACTCGCTCAAGAATTATCCGACAACGCTTATAAAAAGCTTCATTTTCAGCTTTGTGTCTGGCGATAACGTGCGTTCTGGAAATACTCGACCGTTACGGGCGTATTTTTTTGGAGTTGCTTCAGTCATAGTGTTAAACATCTGTTGCAGTTGCTTTTCTTTTAGGCAAAAAAAATTGAACCCCTATGGTTATGGATTGAGAAATTCCAGGAAGAAAAGAGGGCAATCGCTTTCTTTTCTTCCTGGAATTTGCGTCTTTGTGGCTAATTTATTTTAGCTACTTGCCCTAACACTGAGAATTAAACTATCGAGTTCCAACTGCATATGAAAACAAACTTTTTCATAGCAATCATTTACATAATCACGACAAAGCGCCGCGTCACGACCATAACGCTCAAATACAATTGGCGCACATACGCGAGTATGAATTTGTATTGGTAGAGGAAAATTTGGTAAAGGGCCAATTCCCAAACCCCAAGGCAACCCTAAATAAATCGGAAAAACACCCGTATCCAAATCTAATTTCCAGGGAAACCCCCATTCATGTACTTGGCGTACCTGGTCATAAAAATCTGCCAAAACAATCAGAGTATCGTGAGCGCCATAAGAAATAATTGGTACAATTGGCACCTCTTCCCGTAGCGCCAATTTAATAAATCCCTTACGCCCTGCAAAATGAATGCGATCGCGCATATAGTAGGGACGAAACAAATCTTCAGCACCTCCGGGATAGACCAGAACAGAAGCATCTCGCTGAAGGGCAGCGATCGCCATCTTCGGATGAGCAATAACTGCCCCTACCATAGAGCCAGGGATGGCGAAAATAGGAGACTTCCAAGCCGCCGGGTGCATTAGCCCGTAAATCAGGCGATCGTAACCAAACCGGCGAAACCAGTCATACATGAACATAGACGTATCGGGTGAAGCCAAGCCGCCATTATGGGAACCCACAATCAGCATTTTTCCCGACTGGGGCATGTGATGCCAGCCATCAGTTTCAACCCGAAAATAGTAGCGGTAAAACCATTCCCAAATCGGCATCCAAGATTTAATTGCATCGGGATTTCGCTCTTCTAAAGACCAACCATCAAATTGATGGTGAGATGCTTTACCCTTATTCAGCAAAATGTTTGTAAAAGTTTCAAAATAATCAAACAATGGTTCTCAACCGCCTTAAACATAGGGAGTGGGGATTGGGGACTGGAGGCTGGGGACTGGGGGCTGCGGACTAGGGACTGGGTAAGATTCTTCCCAATCCCCAATTCCCAATCCCTAATCCCCAATCTTCAATTCCCAATTCCTTCATTTTCGCGGAAGGTCGGGCCAAAGGAGAGCGATCGCTAGCCGTACTGATTCTCCCACCATCGAAAAACGAGCTGCCTTCGCCGCCGTTTCCTCCCACCGTAGCAACTGCTGCTGAAACATCGGGTCAAGACGCGCCCGCTTCACAATTGCCTGACTAATAACTGACTTTTGGATTTCCTCTGTCGAGATCCCCTGAGTTTTAAGGAAATTCAAAAGCCGCTGTACGCTGTCCACAAACTGGTCTGGCGTTTGGGAGAGGATAATCATTTGGATTTGCTTGACCACTTCTTGATACATCCGCAGCCGCTGATCTGGTGAGGGTGGCGGTGGCGTTGGTTGTGGTGGCTGTACTGTTTCTATCACATTTTCTGAGCGAGGCTTGATTTGCAGCAGATCCAGCATGGCTTGGCGGGAAGAAGTGACCCGCCTAAGCATTTCCGGGTACAACTCGCTAACCCGTTGAGCAAGAGTTTTGGCATTCACGAAATGGCTGGATACCAGCCGCAGCAGATACCGAGCCTCTAATTGTTCGTAAGACTTAATACTCAGTTCTAAGTCAGGGCAATCTAGTTGTACCTGAGCCAGCGTAAAGACTAGCGCTTCCCAGTTAGGAGATTCTTGCAAAAAAACTTCTATTGTGGTCGAGGCATTAGGATCATTTTTGCCATGTTCGGGATCTTGCTTGCCTAGTTCCCCCGGCTGAAAATCGCGACCCACAGGAAAGCGATCGCTTGGTTTTTTAGTAGCGTAATTGAACCGAGTAAAAACATAACGGCAATCAACCTTGGAAAAATCTACATCCTCAATGTGCCAATTACTGATGCAACAGCCAGTCATGTGCGCCTGGTCGAGATTGGTGCGAATTAAATGACTCTCCAAAAGACAGGCATCGACCAAATTAGCCTCACTTAAAGTGGCATCACTCAAATAAGCACCGCTCAAATCTGCCCGTTGCAGATCCGCAGAGCGTAAATTTGCCTCGCTCAAATCGGCACGTAACAGATACACATCCTGCAAGATAGCTCGTAATAAATAAGCTTTTCTTAAAGTTGCCTTGAGTAAATAAGCCCCAGTCAGATTAACCCGACTCAAATCAGCACCGTTAAGAATTGCTTCGCTCAAATCTGCCCCCGCCAGAATTGACCGATGCAAGTTTGCGTCACTCAAATTTGCCCCTCGCAGGTAAGCGGCGGTAAGGTCAGCTTCCGTTAAATTGGTGCCAACCAACTTCGCCTCTCGTAAATTGGCTTCTTCCAGATGAGCTTCCCGGAGATTTGCGCTGCTGAGGTTAGCGCTAATTAAACTAGCGCGACGCAGATTTGCCTCCATCAACTCCGCCCCAATTAAAATAGTGCTGTTGAGTTTGGCGGATTCTAGATTAATCTGATCCAGCTTAGCCCTCTCCAGGTTAGCACCGCTCAAGTCTGCCTCTTGGAGAACTGCCCAGTTGAGGTCTGCTTCTTGCAAGGTTGCTAAACGCAAGTCTACTTTGCCCAATTTTGCACGGCTCAAAGTTGCAGAATTGAGATTGGCAGCGTTGAGGATAGCGCTACGCATATCAGCTTGGCGCAGACTTGCCCCGATGAGTTTGGCGTTACTTAAAGTTGCCCAGCTGAGGTTAGCACCAGTCAAGTCAGCCCCAGTCAAGTCGATATCGCGCAGATTGACCCCACTGAGGCTAGCTCCACTGAGGTCAACATGGGAAAAATCGCGCTCTCCTTGTTTATATCGGTCGAGAAAATTATGTAATTGCATGGGGCGGTTGCCAGAAAGCGATTAGCCGCTAGGAATAAGCTAACAACTCCACTTAAAGCGCCTGTGGTTAATTATTCCTCAGTCTACCCAGATACAGCTAAACACAGAATGAAGGCTGTTACCCGCTCATGGCAATTTTTTAGTTCCTGGGCTGCGGCCAGGGAATGTTAAGAGTGGGGCGAAGAGCCTCACCGATAGTGCAAGCGTTCTTTGTGATTGCAGCCTGGGAACAAGGATATGGCGAGAAAAAATTTCTCCTTGTCCCCAGCCCCTAGTCCCTAGCCCCCAGTCCCTTTTACGGCAACCATCGGGGCTGTAAGCCTGGTAAAGGTAGCTGTTCGGGTTGCATCTGGGTGCGGGGTTCCCCTGGTTTTGAGGAGGTTAGGGGAAGCAGCCAGAGGTTACTGGTAGCGATCGCTTGCCCTTCATCTGTTCTCAAACCATCCGCTGTGGGGGGTATTCCGGGGGAGGTGACAACTTGATCGAATAGCAGCGCTAACCCATCTGGTGACAAACTCATGTGAATGTCGCGCTGGGTGGGCAATAGCAACAGCGGCTTCACGGCATTTGCATCCAGAGGATTTGTGGAATTTTTGATGTCAATTGCGGCAATGTAAGGCTGTTCTTGGTAATCTATTCCAGTGAGTAGCTGTGTTAGCAGACAGTAGAGTATCTCCTTTTGGGGAGCAAATTCGCAACCCAGAATTGAGCCGTTTGTCCGCAGGAGTTCTTTCTGTACGCCAGAGTTAGTGACCAGAAAAAGCGATCGCGTGTAATCTGTGTTGAATTTAACGAAAGTGCCTGCCGATCCATCTCTGGCGAACCCTAGCACTAAACCAAATTTCGGCAGAAAATCCAACGGCTTTGCGGCTGGGGTGAGTGGCAGAATGGCGATACCTTCTCCTTGAGCGATCGCGACTGTCTCACTATCTGGCGCTATCAAAAATTCTCCTCCCGGTTGGTTTTTCAAAGGTTGTGGTGGAGCATCTTTTCGCACTACCCACAGTCCGAATTCTGCGGGATTTTTGCTGTTCACGCGCTGCACAACAATTGTTTCCCCATCCGCAGACAAGTCAAATTTGAGATTTTGGTAATCTTTGTTATCTAAAACTACGTTCAGTCTGCCTGCTGGCGGTGAGTCTTCGTTGGATTTTCCGGAATCAGAACTTATTCCCGTGGTTACGTTGTAAATTTGTTGTTCCGACAAGCCTGGTTTATTATTCCTCGAATCGGTGGCAGAAAACAATATTTTTTCGCCATCTGGGTAAGGCTTAAAGTCCATTACTACCAGGTCTTTAGGTGTCAGAACTATTTTTTTATTTTGAGTAAAGTTGTAGAGGATTAATTGCCCTTGTTCTTCCTTCTCAATTCCCAGATAAACCATAGCGCGATCACGGGTGCGAAACTCTCCCGTAAACGGTTGCATTTCCCTTCCTACACGACTCGTTCCTATGCGCTCGGTTGCCCCCTCTAAGCTTACTTTATAAGCTGTGTCATAAGGCGCTGGGGAAGTTAAGGTATAAGACATTTTCCGTCCTGCCCAGCTGAATTTTCCCGGCAAAGATGGCTCAATACGCAGATTTGCTTCCACACTGCCACGATCCATTGGGCGGCTAAAGGTGAGGATGAAGGAAGGATCATCAGCACCTACTTGTTTTCTCTGCCAGCTGAAATCTCGCACACGAGGCCCGGTGACTAAAAGGCAATTGGTGCCACTGCCGCAGGCATTGCCACCCCACAACATTAGCCCTATTACCAGACTCAGCACTAGCATTAGCGCTAAGGCAAGGCGATCAATTGGTTGAAGAAATTGTTTGGAAGTCATTGGTCAGTTGTCAGTTGTCATCTTAAGAGTTGTCCAGTTATCAAGTTGAAACGTTATCAGGTTCTAGCCGCTTTGTAACCTGATAACGTTCAAACGCCAATAGACAACAAACAATCCAAATAGTTAATAATCATAGGGATTCTTTGGTGGGTCTATTTTTTTAAGTGAATTTGCTTTGATGGTGAGTTGGCGTTTACCTTGGAAGGTTTCGGTAATCATCTCACCTTCGACTTCTAACCAAGTGTCGGGGATATAGGCATTGCGATTTTCAATCAATTTTACGGGCAACCCTACTGGATAAGCATCTGCTGCACAGCAGGTAATTATAAATCGGGATATTAACAGGTATTCTGGCGGTAGTTCTGGTGGATGAACCACGAATCCTTGAACTTTGGCTTTCTGACCTGTGTAGGCGTCGGGTTCGGGGTTGAAGTTCAGCGTCCGAACCCAGTCAATTAGCGATCGCTGTTCCGGTCGTACTGAGGAAGTAAATGCTTTGGGATGCGATCTGGTAAAGCTAATTGATTCAGTAACACCCCGTTCTAGTGCTGTTGTAGAGGTAAACACGCGGGGGGCAATTACTAAACCCAATATGGCTGTCACTAGCAGCAAAATGCTACTCCATCCAGGGGGAAACAAGGTGATATGCTGAAGAACCGCTACAGTCCGATTTCGCTCCCTACCATTAAACAGTTCTTGGAGCAGTTGTACAGCTTTCAATACCGCCAAGATTAACAAAGATATACCAGTTACAATCACCAGCCAGAAATAATCTTCGTGAATCAGTAAGTATAATTCCCCTGTGATCCGGTATTTTAGCAGCAATATTCCCCACGCCAAGAGTGCCAAGACATCCAAGCTAGGGATGATAAATTTTTGGGAAATAAGCTTTGGTTGATTGGTCATTGGTCAAGGGGGGACTAGGGATTGGGGATTGGGGATTGGGGATTGGGAGTTGGAAGCACTCTTAGCCAGTACAACCAGTACAACCAGCCCCCTGACATCAGAAAAAGTAGGTATACAACAAGGTAAAGATGAAAGTCAGTTGGGCAGCGAGTCCAAAGAGATAGAATACTGCTCTGGGTTTAAGAATTGATAACATCAATCCGATGCCTTTGAGGTCAATCATCGGGCCAAATACCAGAAAAGCTAGTAAAGATCCACTGGTAAAAGCTGAGGCAAAGGAGAGGGCAAAAAAGGAATCTACGGTTGAACAAATCGACACCAGTGCAGCCAATACCATCATGGCGACGATGGAGGTAATTGGCCCTTGACCAAGACTTAGGATAAGTTCGCGGGGTGCGAGTACTTGAATAGCCGCTGCGATCGCACTTCCCAAAATTAACACGCCTCCCAGTTCCCGCAGCTCCTGCACTGTATTATCTAGCAACATCCGCAGCTTGTAGGGTAGCGGTTTTGTGCTTATATTACCCGCCATTGTGTTGCCAAGAGCAACGGCATCCATTTGCACCGGCCCAGACTGTCCCAGCCAAAACGTTCCCGATTGTAGCAAGGTGGGGGTGTTATCTTCCTGTCTTGATTTTGATTGGGGACGGGGTATGGCGCAAGCGATCGCTGGTTGCAGGATTGGTTTCAAATTACTCTGAATGCTGAATACGGAAGCAATGATGGTTGCGATCGCTAACGAAAATACTACCCGCAACACGACAATTTCCGGCTGATCTCGAAATGCCACCCAGGTAGACCAGATCACAATCGGATTGATTGTTGGCGCTGCCAGCAAAAACCCAATCGCTACTGGTGATGGCACCCCTTGCATCAGCAACCGCCGCGCTACTGGCACATTACCGCACTCGCACACTGGAAACAAGAAGCCTACACAGCTGCCCACAAAAGCCCCTAAAATTGGGTTCTTCGGCATGGCACCAATCAGCTTCCGCTCATCGATAAACAACAGCAGTATACCGGAGAGCAAAACCCCCACTAGCAAGAAAGGCATTGCCTCTACTAGCAAACTTAAAAACAAGGTGAAAGCGTTGTGCAGTTGATTCATGCTGTTGGTCGTGAGTAGCCTTTTCTAGCTTTTTGCGGCTGCCAAGCCATTTTAGCGGTAATTACTGTTGATTTGATGAATGTGGTATTCGACGAGGTATTGTTGCAATTGTTTCAATTGTTTCTTTCAACATCCCAAACGTATAAGTATTTTCCTCAAACAAAGAGAAATGCTGGTTCTCTAGATTACAAATTTATAGGTAATTTTGAGTAATTTCAGCATTTTTGCTGATGATGTATTTCTGATTACACTGTAAATTTACTCAAGACAGTAAGATATTTATAAAACATTTATGAATCAGGCTCAAGCTTTAAGACTGGATATCAGTTATGTAGCGCAACCTGACATGAATGCCCTTGGAGCACCGCCCTTGTCACTCCAGGTAAGCGATCGCTATTTATCCTTACAATCCACGCTTCAGGAACTATCACTGCACGATGGTCAGGTTGAAACCGATAAAATCGGCAGGGAGGTGGCTGGGGCTTTCAAAGCTAATCCTCTCCTTCCAGGCATCATCTTAAACCAGCAAGGTCGTTTGGCTGGGATGATTTCCCGGCGGCGATTTTTAGAATTCATGAGTCGTCCCTACGGGTTAGAATTGTTTTCTCAGCGACCGATTGAGTGTTTATACCGAGCTGCTCAAACGGAGATGTTAACTTTTCCAGGGGAAACACCGATCGTGACGGCGGCCCGTCGGTCTTTAGATCGACGCCCTGAGTTACTTGATGAACCGATTGTGGTAGAGGTCGCACCGCAAGTTTACCGTTTATTGGATGTACATCAATTACTGCTAGCTCAGGCGCAAATTCATGAATTGGCAACCCAGCTGGTGACTCAACTCTACAACCAGCTGGCAATTACAAACCAACAGTTACTACACCTGGCAAGTTCTGATAGCTTAACTGGGGTTGCCAACCGTCGCCGTTTTGATGAGTATTTCCTTTCTTGCTGGCAACAGATGCAGGAAAATAGTTCTGGGCTATGCCTGATTCTGTGCGATGTTGACTTTTTCAAAAAGTATAACGATACCTACGGTCATCAAGCAGGTGATGACTGTTTACGGCAGGTAGCTGCTGCCATTGAGCAAACGGTGAAGCATCCTGAAGATTTGGTAGCACGTTATGGCGGGGAAGAATTTGCCATAATTGTGCCGCACACGCCGCTTGCTGGTGCGGTTCATGTTGCAGAATCTATTCAACAGGCAGTCAAAGCTTTGAAAATTCCCCATGCTTGTTCAGAGGTTAGCGAGTACGTCACCGTCAGTTTAGGTGTTGCCATCGGTTTTCCCAGTCCAGCTTTCTCACCATCAATGCTGGTTACGGCAGCTGACGAGATGCTGTACAAAGCAAAGCAGACTGGACGCGATCGCGTTAGCGTATGCAGCTTTTAGTATTTCCAGGCGTTATTTAAGCCATCGCCAATTTATTAAATGCAAAAAAATATTTTATTTAATAACTATATAGATAGTTAGACTTGAATTTTATTCAGAAAAAACTTTATATTTTAATCTACAGAAAATAAAATTGATTTACAAGTTAAGATTTAATTAAGAAAAATTTTAGACTACATTAAAAGTGAATAAATATTGTCAGAAGAATTTTTATAATACAAATCAGCAAAATTGAGTGCTATCGTAAAAATACGATATTATTAAAAAAATTGAAATAACTAACTCAGGTATCTTATGGTTAGTTCGCAAAAGTCCAAGCCTGAATTATCAATATTACCGGAATTGGCTACCAAAAAGCTGAGTTTGGAGTCAACCCTTCAAGAGCTGTTACTATACGATTTTCAAATAGAAGCCTCATGCCAGGGCAAAGAAGTTGCTCAGAGGTTTGAAGTTAACAAGCTGTTGCCGGGAGTCATTTTAACCACAGAAAATAAATTTATGGGGATGATTTCGCGGGGGCGATTTTTAGAACAAATGAGCCGCCCTTATGGGCTGGAACTATTTTTAAAACGCTCTCTAAAATCGCTATATGAATTTGCAGGAACAAATTTTTTAAAACTACCAGGCGATACGTTAATTGTGACGGCAGCAAAATTGTCTTTGCAGCGTCCACCTGAGTTACTAAATGAACCGATTGTAGTAGAGTTGGCGGGAGTGTATCGGTTATTAGACGTACATCAATTACTGGTAGCTCAGTCTCAGATTCACGAACTGACAACTCAGCTTTTGGATGAGCAAACCAAAACCCAAATGTTGCAAGCAGAAAAAATGGCGACTTTGGGGCGGATGGTTGCTGAAATTGCCCATGAAATTAAAAATCCGGTTAACTGCATTAATGGTAATTCCGCATTTATGTCAACTTACTGTCAAGACTTGATGCAGTTAGTGGCAGCTTATGAAACAGAACCAAATAGATCAGCTAAAATTGCTGATATAAAAGAAGAAATTGAACTAGATTTCCTTTTGGAAGATTTGCCAAAGTTAATAGAAAGTATGAAAGTGAGCGCGGAGCGATTGACGAAAATCGTTAGCGGTCTACAAAACTTTTCTCACTTGGATGAAAATAAGCGTCAAACCGTTGATTTGCACGAATGTATTGAAAGTACCCTAATAATTTTAAATAATCCCCTAAAAAATGGCATTGAAGTGATTAAAAATTATGGGGATTTGCCGCTTGTAAGTTGTTACTCAGGACAACTGAGCCAGGTGTTTATGAATATTATCAGCAATGCAATTGATGCTTTAGGGGAAGCAAAAAGTAAGGAAAACGCTCATCCCAATTTCCTCCCAGCAAAAGATTGGCAACCCCAGATCCAAATTACAACTGAAGTTTTAGAAACCAAAGATTCTGAATGGGTAGTAATTAAGATTTCGGATAATGGGCCTGGAATTGAGCCGGAGATTCAAAAGCGGATTTTCGAGACGTTTTTTACCACAAAGCCAGTAGGTAAGGGGACAGGGCTGGGGTTGGCTATAAGTAATCAAATTGTTACGCAAAAGCATGGAGGTAAATTATTTGTGCGATCGCCTCGCTGGAATGCGGCTAATAGCCCCTCCCCGTCTCGGTTGTACGCTGCTAATAGCGTCTCCTCCCATACTGTAGGGGAGGGCCTTAGCAAAGTGGCTGCAAAGATAGCGACCTTAGAGCATCTAAACAGCGCAATCGGCATGGAAGATTCACAACCAAGCTTCGGCACGGAATTTGAGATCCTGCTGCCGCTTGTTTAATCGGCAGTAGCGCCAACTATATGTAACGCAGGCATATAAGCCTGGCCTCATGCAACGCCCCAGGTTAGAACTAACGTACCAAAAAATAATTGTAGAGAAAATATTTCCCGAAAGTAGTTGGAATCAGCCCAAAGTACAGGTGAAAGGCTGCGGGAGATGATAATCTATGTTAATAAGCTGAATCCAGCTTCTCTACTGCATTTTGGGCGTTGTGTGTTGGTATCAAATGGATTTATCTCACCTCCATCCTTGTCTCAGGGGAGCGATCGCGATCTCTCTACACAATCAGCCCTGAGAGAGTTACCCCTGTACAATTTTCAAGTTAAAACCACCTGCCAGGGTGTAGATGTCGCCCGCATTTTTGAGAAGCATCCCCTGCTACCTGGAGCAATCCTGATAGAACAGGGTAAGTTTGCAGGTATGGTTTCGCGGCGACGGCTCTTGGAGTGCCTGCTTCGTCCTCATCGGCTAGAGTTATTTTTGCACAAACCCCTGCAAGTTATCTACAGGTATGATCGCTCTGAGGTTTTAGTGCTTCCCGATAGTACGCCAATTCTGACAGCAACGCAGCAGGCACTGAAGCGATCGCCTGAACTGCGAGCAGAACCAATCGTGGTACAAGTGGGAGCATCTGACTATCGTTTGTTAGATGTTCAGGAATTGAACCTTGTTTCCTGGCAAATTAGAGGAATAGAAACTCAAGTACGATACGAACGCATCCAAGCGCAGATGATCCAAAGTGAAAAAATGGCTAGTTTGGGGCGTTTGGTGGATGGATTAGTACACGAAATTTTAGATCCAGTAAGCTTTATTTGGGGAAACTTAACTTATGTCTCAACCTACAGCGATAATTTACTAGAATTGCTGTCTGCTTATGCAGCGTATCTTACTGTTCCGCCTGAAGAAATTGCTGACCTAAAAGAAGATATTGAGTTAGATTTTATCCAACAAGATTTTCCCAGAGCAATTGGCAGCATCCGCTCAGGAGCAGAACGCTTAAAAAAATTGGTATCTGGGTTGCAAAACTTTTGCCATATTGATGATGTTTATCCTAAGCCTGCTGATTTACACGCTAATTTAGATAGTATTCTTTTGTTGTTAAAAAGTCGTCTGACCAGCGAGATTGAGATTATCAGAAATTATGGACATTTACCTCCAGTCCAATGTTACATTGGGCAACTGAACCAGGTTTTTATGAATATTCTCACAAATGCCATTGATGCGTTGATTGAGCAGGCAGTGCGAGAGAAGTATTCCCAAGAGTTTAAAGGGGGAATGCCAGCAGCAGATGCCATACAAAAGCCTCGTATTGAAATCACTACAAAGGTGTTTTCTCGGACTTTTACTAATCCTAATCCGGGAATCTGCGATCTTCGCTGGGTTTCTATTCTGATTGCTGATAATGGGCCGGGAATGTCTCCGGAATTACAGCAGCAAATTCTTGAATCTTTTTCTGTGCAAAAACGTGCTACTAAAGAAACCAGTTTATCGCTAAGTTATGAAATCGTGACAGCAAAGCACGGCGGAGAATTTAAAATGCGTTCGCGCAGGGTCTCCCAAGAAAAATCGCCTACCGTTAGCGATCGCCTATACGAAGCTGAATCACAAGTATCCGGAAATGAAAGCATAGAATCCCCTGTAAGCAGCGGTACTGAATTTGAGATTCTGCTGCCCTTAGTGTAACTTCGTAGGTTGGACTACCTGGTGCTGCTTTGTTTACCGCGCCCGTAGTGCGTGGCGTTTGAGGCTTCCGTACTCTACCATTTTAACTAAACCTTACTCAGCAACTATAATCATTTGTTGGGTTGCGCTGTCATACCACTACGCCCAAGCAAGCTACAACCACACCTACAATTATTTTAATTTATTACATAAACTATACTTGTAGTAGTTTTTCTGAATTATCCTAATACTAAAATATAAATAAACAACTACAGTTTTCGGCGCTTATATTATAAGTTTTTTCTGGCTTTTGGGAAGTCATTGTAATAAATCTCAATTTTTCCACTCAGGCAAATAACTTGCTTAAAATTAATTACTTCTGGATATTGGCAGTAGACAAAACTAGAGGTAAAACTTTGCCAATTTAAGACATTATCAATCAAAAATAAGGCATATATGCAGCCAACCCAAGACATCTTGCTTTATAACCTAATTAACGCTGCTTCCGGCTTTATTGTCGTTAAAGATAACCAGGGACGCTGGTTGATGGCAAATAACTACACAATAAAGCTATTTCGGTTATTAGGAGTAGATTATCAAGGTAAGACAAGCTTAGAACTAGCTGCATACACTGATGACAAAAGTCGGGCCGCTATTTTAGCTTGTGCTGCCTGCGATGAGACAGTTTGGCGTGAAGGAACTGTCAGCCATAGCGAACAAGTGATTCAAGATGGCGATGGGGAGATAAAGGTATTTGATATCAAAAAAACCCCGCTTTTCAACCCAGATGGCAGTCGCCAAAAGCTATTGGTGAATGGAAGCGACATTACTCGCGCCAAGCTTGCAGAACAAGCTTCTCAAGAGTGCGAACATCGGCTCCTACGCCAACAGACAGCACTTTTGGAACTGGCAAGTCGGAAATATGGGGAACTACAAGTGGCGTTGCGGGAAATTACAGAGGTGGCAGCGCGGACTCTTGGTGTAGAGCGGGTGAGCGTTTGGTTTTACAATCAAGACTGTTCCCAGATTTGCTGTGCTGACTTGTATGAATTGGGGAATAACTGCCATTCAAACGGGATGAAATTGGCGGCGGCGGACTATCCTAATTACTTCGCTGCGATCAAACAAAAGCGCGTGATTGCAGCTAGCGATGCTCGTAACGATCGGCGTACATCTGAGTTGGGATCGTATCTGGAGCTGGGCATTACGTCCATGTTGGATGCGCCGATTTCTGGATATGGGGTAATCTGCTATGAACAGACGGGGACGGTTCGGGAGTGGGCGTTAGATGAGCAGAATTTTGCTTGCGCGATCGCGCAAATGGTGGTTCTGGCAATTGAAGAATGCGATCGCCAGCGAACTGAGTTAGCGCTACGGGAGAGCGAAGTTCGCTACCGCAACATTGTTGAGGATCAAACTGAACTAATTGTCAGGCTTTCACCTGAAGGAAAGTTTACCTTCGTCAACGAGGCTTGCTGTCGCTATTTGGGCAAGCCGCGCCAGGAAATAATTGGCGATGACTTTATGCAATACATTTTAGAAGAAGACAGAGAAAGGGTAGCAAAGCATTTCGCCGCTTTGAGTCGAGAAAACCCGGTGGCGATGATTGAACATAAAGTCATACTTTCTAATGGTGAAATTCGCACTCACCAGTGGAGCGATCGCGCCATATTTGACCAGCAGGGATTGGTAGAGTTCCAGTCAGTAGGACGAGATATTACCGAGCGCAAGCAAACTGAAGAAGCATTAAAAGAAAGCGAAGAAAAATACAAAGTTCTGTTTCAGACATTTCCTCTGGGAATTTCCATTACAGATAAAGCTGGAAATATTATTGAAGCCAATAAAGCATCTGAAAAGATTTTATGTATATCTTCTGTAGAACATACCAATCGAACTTATGACTGCGAAGAATGGAAAATTGTTCGTCCTGATGGTACGCCAATGCCAACAAACGAATTTGCTATTGTGAAAGCATTAACTGAAAATCGAACTGTTGAAAATATAGAAATGGGGGTTGTAAAAAATAATAAAGAAATCACCTGGATCAATGTTACGGCTACTCCTATTATTCTAAAAAATTATGGAGTTGCTATCGCCTATTCTGACATCACCGAGCGCAAAGCTATGGAGCAGGCTTTGCGGGAAAGTGAAGAGCGCTTGCGATCGCTTCTCAATAGCGCGCCTTTGTTATTGTGGACATCTGACACCAATGGATTGTGTGACTTTTTCAATGAAGGTTGGCTGGAGTTTACTGGACGCACCCTGGAACAGGAACTAGGCAATAATTGGGTTCTAAACGTACATCCGGAAGATAGAGAAATTCGGCTGGATACGTACCTGTCAGCTTTTGCTGCACGTCAGTGCTTCCAGATAGAATACCGCATAAAACGTGCAGATGGAAAGTATCGTTGGGTTGTGGATAAAGGTGTTCCTCGCTTTAGGAGAGATGGAAGCTTCGAGGGTTATATTGGCTCGTGTTTTGACATCACGGAACGCAAGCAAGTAGAAGAATTCTTGAGAGCAAGCGAAGCTAAAAATCGCGCCCTTCTCGATGCTCTACCAGATTTAATGATGCGCGTTAGTAAGAAAGGCCAAATTTTGGAATGCAAAGCAGCGAAAGACATTTTTATGTTAGTCGTTCCAGAGGCATTGGTTGGTAGAACCCTGTGGGATTTTTTGCCGCCAGAGGTAGCACAAGAAGGGATGACTTATATAGAGCGATCGCTCTCGTCTGGCGAAATTCAAACTTGGGAATGTCAGATTATCATTAACGACAGCGTGCGCGAATGTGAAGCTAGAATCGTCACCTGTTCTCAAGGTCGGGAAGAGGAAGTTTTAGCTATTATCCGCGATATCACCGAACGTAAGCAAGTAGAAGAAGCGTTACACCGACGCGAACAAGAATTTAGAGCGTTAGCTGAAAACGCCCCTGATATTATTACCCGGTTTGATAAACAACTGCGTCATCTCTACGTAAACCCAGCGGCTAGAAAGGCTTCTGGGCTTTCTCCCCAGGCATTCATTGGGAAAACTAATCGAGAGTTGGGTATGCCTGATGATGTAGTATCTTTCTGGGAAAAAGCGATGTGGGAAGTCTGGGAAACAGGCTGCGAAAGTAAGATAGAGTTTGAATTTTTAACACCCGATGGCTTAGCACATTATCAATCTAGAATAGCACCTGAATTTTCGGCAGATGGTTGTGTAGAATCCCTATTATGTGTTACTCGCGATATTAGCGATCGCATTGCTGCGGAAGAAGCACTAAAGAAATCAGAACAGAAACTTTCTCTCCACGTACAGCAAACCCCGCTAGCTGTAATCGAATGGAATATTAATTTTGAAATTGTGGAATGGAACCCGGCCGCCGAAGCAATTTTTGGTTATAAAAAACGTGAAGTTATCGGTAGTTCATGTGAAATAATTGTGTCTGACAATGCCAGGGAACAAGTCGATAAAATTTATACTAATCTGCTAACAGGTAAGGGTGGTAATCGCAGCACTAACGAGAATATAACCAAAGATGGTAGAGCTATTATTTGTGATTGGTATAACACGCCTTTAGTGGCTCCCAATGGAGAAGTGATGGGCTTTGCCTCCCTAGCTCTGGATATCACAGATCGCGTGCGAGCAGAAGCAGCACTCCGCCAGCAGACACAGCGAGAACGACTGGTAGCAGCTATTACCCAACGAATTCGCCAATCGCTGAATTTGGAGGAGATTCTTAACACCGCAGTCACAGAGGTGCGGCAATTACTGGAATGCGATCGCGTTTTCATTTATCGCATTTGCTCTGGAAAAAGGGGGAATGCGATCGCAGAAGCAGTGGTTCCTGAGTTGCCTAGTCTTCTAGGACAAACTTTTGATGAGGACGTTTTTCCACAAAGCTGCTACGAACGTTATAAAAACGGACAGGTTCGCGTAATCGACAACCTGGAGAATGAGGTAGAACCTTGCTTGGTGGCATTTTTGCAACGCTTAGAGGTAAAGGCTGAACTAATATCGCCTCTGGTTCTGGAATCGGTTGGCTCAAGTTCTAATGAAGGAATTAGAAACTGTGAAGTAGGGACTAGGATAGAGAGGCGAAATTTCCCAGCTCAACAATTTTCTATCCCCAATCACAAGTCACAAATCCCTAGTAAAGATGCCAATATATCGGCTTTAGTTACTGAAAAAGCCCAAGTTAATAGCGTTTCTGTTTGGGGATTGGTGATTGCTCATCAATGTAGTTCAATACGGACTTGGCAAGCGTTTGAAGTTAATTTGCTGCAACAGCTGACGACTCAGATAGCGATCGCTATCCAACAAGCACAACTATATCAACAGCTAGAGGA
Source organism: Trichocoleus sp. FACHB-6 (assembly GCF_014695815.1). Taxonomy (NCBI): domain Bacteria; kingdom Bacillati; phylum Cyanobacteriota; class Cyanophyceae; order Leptolyngbyales; family Trichocoleusaceae; genus Trichocoleus; species Trichocoleus sp. FACHB-6. The sequence continues at coordinate 56,299 of NZ_JACJOY010000096.1, read as the reverse complement.
AGCAAACTATGAGTTACAGCGTTTAGCTTGCTTAGATGGCTTAACTCAGGTGGCAAATCGTCGTCGTTTTGACGAATATCTTGAGCGAGAGTGGCGGCGATTGGCACGGGAAAAAGCACCGCTAGCTTTGATTATGTGCGATATCGACTTTTTTAAACTTTATAATGATAATTATGGTCATCAAGCGGGAGATAGTTGTTTACAATTGGTCGCCGCTGCTATTAGTCAGATACTGAAGCGTCCTGCGGATTTAGTGGCTCGATATGGAGGCGAAGAATTTGTGGTAATTTTGCCTTACACTAAGACCCAAGGAGCGCTGAAAGTAGCACAGGACATACGCGATCGCATCCGAGAATTGCAGATTTTTCATCCCAAATCCCCAATAAGCCCATACATTACTTTGAGTTTGGGGGTCGCCGTTGTGGTTCCTCTTCCTGAATATTCCCCCGTCGAGCTGATTCATACCGCTGATCGAGCGCTTTATGAGGCAAAAGCAGCTGGACGCGATCGCGCTATTCTAAAAACTTGCCACTGAACATATTTCCTGGTTCCCTTCGGCGATACAGGGAACGAAGAAATCCTCCGTCCCCTGTCGCCAACTAACGTTCTACTACTACAGGTGTCCCAATAGCTACCTGTGCATACAAAGCTAAAATATCTTTATTTCGCATTCGGATACATCCGTGAGAAACTGCTTGTCCCACTAGCTGTTCTTGAGGCGTTCCATGAAATCCAATAAAATTTTTTCCGTCAGTCCAAAAACCTATCCATCTAGCTCCTAAAGGATTATCTGCCCCAGGAGGGATGACTTTACCAGACCAGGGATGTTCCCAAGATGGATTGCGTTGCATTGCTATAACTTTAAAGGTGCCTGTAGGTGTTTCCCAACCTGCTTTACCAACAGCAATTGGATAACTTCCTTTCACCTGCTTATCTCGATACACATAGACCTTGCGATCGCTTAATTTGATCACCAACTGAGTATCGGTTAGGGTACTTGTAGGGGACGCTTCCTCAATAGGAAGATATAGAGATGGTGAACCCAAAGGAGGCAATTTTGGTTCTGTAACAGGTGACAATTCCAGAGGAGGATTTCCCTCGTTAGTAGTTGCTGCACCTTCTTTTGTTGTCACTTGGGCAGAAACCTGTTGTCCCAGTGATAGCGCTACAATTGTTACACTTAAATAGAAAAGTTTTAAACTTTGAAGTAGCGAGTTGCCTCTAATAATTGCTGCCATTTCTTGCCTCTACTCTACGACTACTATCAAATCTTGCTTCACAGCCAATAAATCAAACAAAAGCAGACAAATTTAATTTTATCCCTAATTTATCCCATCGGTAAGTTTTTTTAAAACTAAGCGATTAATATTTGTACTACTAATGACCTATACATTCAGGTAGATTTCCATTAAAACAAAGATGGCTAGTATTTGGAAGATTAACTATGCCATGAATCAATTCATTGTTGAATAGGATTTGTACCGATAGTTGGCTTTGTTACTAAAATATTTTCGAGGAGAGAGTGAAATGCGTCTTCAAAAAACGAAAGTAATGACAGGTACGATGTTAACACTGTTGCTCTCCGGAGTATCAGTATTTCCAGCGATCGCGCAATCACCAGCCTCAACACAGTCCCCAGGCCAAACGCCAATGACTCCGGCTGGACAGCAGATGAACCAAACGCCAATGACTCCATCTGGGCAGCAGATGAACCAAACGCCAATGACTCCATCTGGGCAGCAGATGAATCAAATGCAGATGAATCCAGCCGGACAGCAGATGGATCAAATGCAAACGGAGCAAGAGGGAACTACAGATTCTACCCGCACCAATAGAATCCGTCGGCAAGAAGTGATTGAACAGCGCCGGACAATTGAAACTAGACCAGTTACCAGACCTACCAACACTCAGACCGAACCTACAATAACTGAGCCTGTTGATACTGCACCAGCTGCTACGGAAAATACAGCTCCTGTGAGAGCGCTTTGGTAACTTTCTAGCAGTGTTTGACTGATTCAAACATGGAACAACTTAGCGATGTCGTTCTCTGGAGCGGCATTTTTCATTTTGGGAATGCGATCGCGCTTTGACATCTAAATATAATTAACTTCTTCCCATTGGGAAGAAGTTAATCGATTAGGCACCTAAACGTCCAGCAATCCCGGAGGCGGCGTAATCTCAATTCGTCCGGCTTGCAAGTCTACCACTGGCACAATCTCTTTCACAAACGGGATCAAGAGGTTTATTGGCTGTGGCGGTTTGGAGCGGATTTTTTTGATTTTACTGGTTCTGGTGATCTCCCCTTTGCTAGGTTTATCCGTTTCCTCAACTGCGGGAACTGGTGGCTCGTGCCGCTTCACTTCTAGTAGAGTGTTACCAGCAGCGATCGCATTCACCACAACACCAAGATTTTCTCCGGTGGGTTGGTTAATCACTTCCAAACCAATCAAGTCCATAACATGAAATTCGTCTTCTTCCAGGGTTGGGCGATCGCTTGCCCTCACCAGTAACTTACAACCTTGCAACGCCTCGGCTTGGTTCCGATCATCTACGCCCATCAGTTGCACGACGTATATTTTTTTACCAGGAATATATCGTCCTGTCACTAATTCGACTGGTTGTAGTTCCGTTTCCCCCGGCCGCAACAGCCAACGCACTCCGGGTTCCTCAAAGCGTTCCGGAAAGTCCGAGTCAGGATAAACTCGTAACTCGCCCTTCAACCCTTGTGCTGCAACAATTGTACCGACTTCTAGCCAGTCATCGGATGAGAAATTTTCTTTAGGCGAGCTGCTTATCAATTCCAACTTTCTCTACTTCTTACCTATTAAAATATTATAATTTTGAAGTTAGTTTTGGTAGCAATTTTGTCTACCATCAATTGATATTATAACATTTCTCTCTTAAGACTTTAAAAAAAAATTAGGAGTTATTAATTTAAAACTAATAACTCCTAATTCTCCCAAACTATACTAACTAAGCGACTTAACGCTGCGGCGGCGACGGAATAAGCCAAGAAGACCGAACCCAATTAAAGAGCTAGTAACAGCAGGTTCAGGAACTTGGGTAGCAGCAAGACCGACAATATTGCCAGAATCAGCACTACTGAACGTCCCCAAAGTTGTAGCAGCACCAGTAGTCAAATTGATGTTGTAGATATTGGAACCGGAAGCTGCATAGGCAGTATTCACTCCACTAACAGGAGAGAAAATGTCAAAGCCTCCGGTGGAACCAAAGTCAATGCCCAAGGAACCGATAGTCGTTAGAGTCCCATTGTTAGGGGGGCTCTGCAAAACTAAGGTGTCAAGGTTGGCATCAATCCCAAACAGCTGAGTTGTCCGAGTTGGGGAGGGCGCTCCCGCGAACGAATTAGTGTAAGCCGCAGCTGTGATACTAGGGTTAGCTCCTTCGTTGGCATCTCCAGCTGCATAAGCTAAGTTTCTATCTGGTTGAGTACCTGGAGTAAGGAGATCAAAATCTGCAACAGCACCTGTATCCACGTTGAGGCGGAAGTTTTGGTCATTGCTAGCCACAAGCCGTAGGCGGTCTACTACTGGGTTGAAGTCCACTCCTGATTCGATTCCTCCACCGAAGGGAAGGGAGAGTGTACTGACAAAAGTTGCGGCACCGGTGGAGGAGTCAATGGTGTAGATTTTGTTAGTGCTGGAGATACCGTAGAGCTGACGGTCAGCTGGACGAAGGTCAATGCCTAGCAAGGTGCCATCAACTCCAGTGACACCAACAGTTTTCTTGACCTGAGAAAAGTTGTTATTGAAGAAAACAAGGGTGTTACTGTCGTTTAAACCGATTAGCTGGAGGGTTGCTGCCGCAGCTGTGGCAACATCAAGCAAATTTAACACTGTTGCTGCTGCGATCGCACTGAGGACTGTACCAAACTTATTAAACTTCATGGGAATATCTCCTGATAATTTCTCAAAGCTGGAGAGCGAAATTTAGACCACCCTGTAAAGCAGCGTAAATCTACGTAGCTTTCCAATCGTCCTGCTCTAGAGTACGCAGAAGTTGCCCATACGGTTTTTTCTCAAGAGCTAGTTTTACCTAATCTTTAAATTAGCCGTCCTTTTTGGCATATTTATGAAATTTTGATAAAGGAATAGTCGAAACTACGGATAGTAGAAATACGCCTAGCTAAAAGTAGAAACTCGCTAAGATTATTTTTAACTTAGTGCTGCCTTCAGATAAACCTGTTCTACCACCTTAGCCAAACGCTGCATCCCAGTTTCAATTTCCGGATCTGTAGCCGTGAGGCTGATGCGGATACACTGTTGCTTGTGCGCCCATTCTTCTCGCAAACCGGGGAAGAAGGAACTACCGGGTACAACAATTACACCCACCTGTTTAAGTTGCTGATAGAATTCCCAGTCAGTAATTGGTAAATCTTCCAACCACAACCAAGCAAAGATTGCGCCTTCGCCGCGATGCAAAAACCAAGGTAAATCCTTGGGCATTGAACTGTCTAAAGTGTTTTCTACTACATCAAATTTTTTCTGATAGTATGGGCGAATCACATTTGTAGCGATATCTGCAAGAGTACCGCTTTCAATCGCACGGGCCGCGATCGCTTGTCCATACCGAGACGAATGGATACACATATTAGTCTGGAAACACTCCAGCACTTGAATCATCCGCTCATCCCCAATCGCAATGCCAATCCGCTCTCCCGGTAAACCCGCCTTCGATAAGCTCATGCAGTGCAGGATATTATCGCCAAACAACGGGGTCATCTCTGTAAAATTTAATGCCGGAAATGGTGGCGCATACGCAGAGTCTATCAACACAGGCACATTGTAAGGCGCAGCCAAAGCCGCAATCTTGCGAACCTCATCATCTGTCAGCACATTGCCCGTAGGATTGCAGGGACGGGAGAATAAAACGCAACCAGTATTCTCAGTAATAGTCAGTTGGCTAAAGTCCGGGCGATACTTAAATCTGTGAGCAGGGGCATCAATATCCAAAGCAGGCTTATAGGCAAATAACGCCTCTGGCACCAAAGTAATCCCACCGTAACCCGTATAATCTGGACTCAACGGGAGAATAATTTGCTTGAGTTCGCCGCTGGTAGTGTAACCCCCAAAGGCATTAGCAGCAAAGAAATACAGAGTTTGGCTGCCTGGAGTAATTAATACATTCCGAGCAGTTAACTTCAAGCCATAGCGACGATTAAAATCCTTAACCACAGCGTCAATCAAAGGCTGATATCCTTGACTTGAGCCGTAACGGCAAACTACCTCGCCGTAATCTGAACTGGACAGCAATTCTGTGGTATAGTCGCGCCACAATTGCTCAACTTCCGGCAAAATCACCGGATTTCCAGCGCTTAAATTGATAAATTCCTGCCCACTACCTGCTTGCAAAGTTTCAATAATGTCCTTCATAATGGCGCGAACACCAGTTAAACGAGACATCTGATCGCCAAATTGAGTCAGGGCAGGGTTCATAGTCAGCGGTAAAGGGTAATTGGGAAAAAGGTAAGGGTTTTATCCCTAATACCAATTTAACTGCAAATGCCCCAGCACTTATGTAGAACTACTTTTCTTTCCGTTGTTTCCTTCCTTGGTGTCCTAAGCGTAGATCCCACCAGCGCGGCGTTGAGGTTCATGATTCCTCCTTCTCCCTTCCATGAGCAAGGACAAAATTGCTGAAAAATCAGATTAGTTTATGTAAAGTATCTTAAATTTGCCTTAAAAAACAATAAACAGTGTAAAAAATAACTTTTTGTCCTGGTAAATTTGGCAAGCTATAACTCATTCCTGATACGGTTATATTCTCAACCGTGAATACTCCTATCCCGAATCAGTATCTGAGTGTGAGCCGAACGAGAAATAACGAGATCGGGATTGGCCTAATCTGAAACCTATCTTCACTCTCGTTTCTCGTGAAGAATAAGCCTGCTACCGTGAATTAAATCGAATTTATGACAACAATTGAGACGCTGCGAGCAAAGCTACCATTCCCACTGAAACGACTAGCAGATTTGGCATACAACTACTGGTGGAGTTGGAGTTGCGATCGCACATCCCTATTCCAGAATATCAACCCCGACGAATGGCAGCGCTGCGGACACAACCCCGTCGCCATTCTGGAATCTGCCTCCTACGTGCGACTCACCCAACTAGCGAAAGAACCAGCATATATCAAGCGGGTGAAAGCACTAGCCGATCAACTTGACCGCTACCTGGCAGAAAAATCGCCTTGGGCTAGTCGCGTCGCCCCGCAAATCTCCCCAGAACGACCAGTAGCGTATTTCTGCGCCGAATTTGGCATCCACGAATCCTTACCCATCTACTCCGGCGGCTTAGGAATCTTAGCAGGCGACCACCTCAAATCTGCCTCAGATTTAGGCGTGCCAATGGTAGGCATCGGCTTAATGTACCGCCAAGGTTACTTCCGACAACGGTTAAATCGGGGTGGTTGGCAAGAAGACTACTATGTTGACAATCACTTTGACCAGATGCCCCTAGAGTTGATGAAAAATCAGCAAGGGGAACCCATCACAATTGAGATGGAAATCCGGCAACGCATAGTCAAAGCACAAATTTGGTTAGCGCGAGTCGGGCGAGTTAAACTTTACCTACTCGATAGCGATCGCCATGACAACGACCCGATAGACCGTTGGCTAACGGGACACTTGTATGGTGGCAACCAAGAAACGCGCATCGCCCAAGAAGTAATGCTGGGAATTGGCGGTGTCCGGGCGCTGAAAGCATTGGGGATCACTCCCTCCGTGTATCACCTGAACGAAGGTCACGCGGCATTCTGCACCTTGGAAATAGCGCGGCAAGAAATTCAGCGTAGCGGCAAGTCTTTCTATGATATCGAAGCTGACGTGCGCGAAGCTTGTGTCTTCACCACCCATACCCCCGTTCCCGCAGGTCACGATGTCTTCTCCTCAGACCTGATGGATTCTTACTTCGCCCACTACTGGCCGACGCTAGGCTTGTCTCGCGAACAATTCCTGGCACTCGGTGCAAGACGGCTAGGCGATCCTTGGGAACCCTTCGGCATGACCGTCTTAGCCTTGCGGATGTGTCGCACTGCCAACGGCGTTAGCGAACTCCACGGCGAAGTATCCCGCAAGATGTGGAATATTCTCTACCCAGATCGCAAAGAAGACAAAGTACCAATTGCTCACATTACCAATGGTGTCCATGCGCGTACTTGGACAGCACCCCTAATTAGCGATTTGTATTCCCAGTACCTGGGTGAAGATTGGTCAACCCGCATGGTTGATCCCAAGACTTGGGAAAAAGTAGACGAAATTCCCGATGAAGAAATCTGGTGGCGGCACCAAGTTCTCAAAGAGCGCCTGATTGCCCACACCCGCGCTAAGGTGAAAATGTCAAGGCAAAATCGCGGTGAAGAACAATTCCGCATTGATGCCGCCGACAAACTGCTAGACCCCAACGTGCTAACTATCGGATTTGCCCGGCGCTTCAGCCCATACAAGCGGGGTGACTTGCTAATGCGGGATGCAGAACGCGCCTTGAGGATTTTTGGCAATTTGGAAAAACCTGTGCAAATCGTCTTTGCAGGAAAAGCCCACCCCGCCGACGAAGAAGGCAAGCGGATTATCCAACGGTTGATGGAATGGTGCAAGCACCCAGATATTCTCAACCGAGTTGCCTTAGTTGAAGACTACGACATCTACACAGGACAAAAACTGGTGCAAGGTGTTGACGTTTGGCTAAATAACCCGCGTCGCCCTCTGGAAGCCTCCGGTACGAGTGGGCAGAAAGTCTGCTTCAACGGCGGTATCAATTGCAGCGTCCTCGACGGTTGGTGGTGCGAAGGTTATCAAGCTGATGCTAATGGAAAAGGTACCAACGGTTGGGCAATTGGTGAAGATGCCCACACCAGCGACCAAGAGTTGCAAGATCGGATTGATTCTGAATCTCTCTATCGCTTACTGGAAGAGGAAATTGTTCCTTTGTACTATGACCAAGATGAGAATGGAGTTCCCCATCGTTGGATTGGGATGATGAAAGCGTCGATTAAGACAAATTCGCCGCTTTTCAACACTGACCGAATGATTGCGGACTACGTTACTCAAGTGTACGCGCCGGGAACTTCAGTGGGTGCTGAACCAATTATGGCGAGTGTTCTAGCATGATTTTTCCAGTCTCAGCTTCGTTTTAATTCCACACTTCACTTCTTGAGGTTTGAATTAACTGAGTTTTGAGCTATTAGTAGGGTGGGCTGTGTCCACTCTACTTTTTTTTTTGAACCGCAAAGATGCTATAGGCCGCGAAGGAAGAGGTATTAAGATGGGTCGGGTTTGGCAGGCTGATTTTTATCGGTGTCCTCTCAAGGATGAAAACGGGCAGGTGTTGTGGGAGTTGTTGATTTGTGACTCCAGCCGCAGCTTTACCTATGAGGCGCTATGTCCCCAGTCGGAAGCGAATGCCAGCTGGTTAGCTGACCAGTTGCAACAAGCTGCTAATGGTCAGCTGCCGGATGTTATCCAAGTTTTTCGTCCCCAGTCGTTGACTTTACTTGAGGCGGCGGGGCGAAAGTTGGGTATTAAGGTGGAACCGACTCGACGCACTTATGCTTTAAAAAAATTGTTGCAGGAGGCGCAACAATCTCTCTCGCCTCTCGACAAACCGCCGCCGTTGCCATTGCCAGAAAACCTTTGGGGGGAGCAATGGCGATTTGCTACGCTTCCTGCTGGGAATTTGGAGGAAGCTTTTGCCGAACGTCCGATTCCAGTTCTGGAGATGCCAGAATTTCTCTTACCTATCAATTTGGGTTTAGCGTCAACAGTTCCAGTTCCCGGTGTGGCAATTTATGGTGGTCGTCAATCAATGCGTTTGGCGCGTTGGTTACAAGATGCCCGTCCTGTTTCTCTCAACTACATCGCTGGTGCGCCTGATGGTTTGATATTAGAAGCTGGATTGGTTGACCGTTGGGTTGTTGCTACTTTTGAAGATAAAGAAGTTGCCGACTCTGCCCAAATGTTTGAAAGGCGCAAACAACAAAGCCGAGGATTGCATTTTTTGCTGGTGCAACCTGATGATTCGGGGATGACTTATAGCGGTTTCTGGTTGTTGCAAGCAGAAAATTTTGATTGAAAGATTATTTTATTTAGTGCGATCGCAAGCTATGTAACCACAGATAGATGAAAGTTTTATCTCCCATCTGATGAGGGAATTTTTAATCAAGCGTTTATGAGAACCTGCCCATTAAGTATTAGATTATCAGAATTTGGTAGGCTGCGTTCAGGAAGGGAACCCAGCGCGAAAAATTCGGTTTTGTTTTTCAACTCAAACTACAAACGCAGTAATTTTGAAGTGTTACTCGGCGTAATTTGAGAGGAAGGAACTTAATTTAACAGTAATCAGTCAAGGCGATTTAAGAAACCATAGGTTTCAGGTTCCAACTAGCAAGTAAGGGAAACCATGAAAGTTATTAATGGAATTGCTTTGTTATTTGTAGGTTTAACACCTTTTATATGGTTAACCTGTTTTACAGAAAGTGATTTTTCACTTAATCCTTTCATTGACACAATAGTGCCTCCCGGATTTACAGAAGCAAAATTTGCTAGTATAAAAGTAGGAATGTCCAAAGATGAGGTTTTGAAAATATTGCCGCCACCCACATCTAGCACTTCTACATATTGTTATATTTTTAGACCGGATAAAAAACATAATTGCTGGTATTATGGCAATGATGGAGCAGCTTTATTGGGCGATTTTGCTTGGATTAATTTTGAAATAGCTTTTGATAAAGAAGGCAAAGTTATCAAGACAAACCGCTACGTTAACGCCGATTGATAGATACTTCTAAGCGCCACACGAATTAGTTGCTATCAATCAATAATCTCCGCCTTAACTGGAAGCGCGATCGCAAACTCTGAACCTTGTCCTGGTATTGATTTTACCTCCAGGGTTCCCCCATGCTTTTCTACCACAATTTGGCGGACAATCGATAATCCTAATCCCGTTCCTTTCCCCACGGCTTTAGTTGTAAAGAACTGGTCAAAAACTTTGTTCTTCGTATCTTCTGACATTCCTGCCCCATTATCTATAATCTTAATTACCACACCAGTGCCATCTTCAGTTAGGTTTGTGTGGATCGCGATTTGATTAGGATATGCTTTAATTTCCTCAAAAGAACGTTCTTGATTGGCTTCTTCTATGGCATCAATCGCATTTGCCAGCAGATTCATAAACACTTGGTTTATCTGTCCGGGATAACACTCTATATTGGGCAAACAGCCATATTCTTTAATCATGACAATATCGGGACGCTTTTCATTAGCTTTCAACCGATGTTGCAAAATCAAAATGGTGCTATCTATCCCCTCATGAATATTAAAAAAAACTTTGCGATCGCTATCTGTTCTAGAGAAAATTCTGATAGAGTTGCTAATATGGCGAATGCGTTCCGTTCCCTGTTGCATAGAACCGATGATTTTCGGCAAGTCTGTCAACAGATACTCTAAGTCAATATCTTCCGCATCCTCTAAAATTTTCATTCCTGGTTGAGAAAACTCTTGCTGATAAAGTTGTAAATGATTAACTAAAGCTTTAAAGTATTCTTCAGTATGCTCTAAATTAGCGGAAATAAATCCCACAGGATTATTTATTTCGTGGGCAATTCCTGCTACTAACTGACCAAGGGCAGACATTTTTTCTCGCTGGACGAGTTTGATTTGAGACTCTTGTAAGTCTTCTAATGCCAGAGAAAGTTCCGCTGTTCGTTCTACAACTTTTTTTTCTAAGTTTTTTGTCAAACTTCGCAGTTCTAAATGAGTTTTGACCCTAGCTAATAATTCCTCCTCTTGAAAGGGTTTGGTGATGTAATCCACGGCCCCCAAACTTAGACCTTTTACCTTACTATCTGTGTCGGAAAGGGCAGTCATAAAAATAACTGGAATATCGCAGGTGGCGGCATTTTCTTTCAAGCGCTTACAGGTTTCAAAGCCATTTATTCCTGGCATCATCACATCTAATAGAATCAAATCTGGCAAGCTATATTGAATCTGCTTCAGCGCCATTTCGCCATTTATAGCTGTAGCAATTTCAAAGCCTGCATCAGTTAATGCCTCAGATATTAATCGCAGATTAGTAGGAGTATCATCCACTACTAAAATAACATCAGCTTTTTGCATATGCGATTATTGCACTCCTGTTAATCTATATATTGATTAAATATTCTATTTGTTTCTGCATAAAAGCTCTTAGCTAAATGCACAATCGACTGGATAAATGGATCATATTTTATGTCTAATTGCTCTATTTTTTAGCTTCTTCTAGCAGTCATTTCAAGCGGCCCTGCTGGGCAAGGTGCAGGGCTAACCAGTAATATATGAGTGTATTCCTTCAGCCGCTTAACTTATGATTTTAAGTAAGAACCTGTCACCGATCAAACTATAGTCGGAATTATTGGAGTGTAGCAATTGTTGCTATTTCAGCCAGCCGAGTTGCTAACCATCCGTCGATTTCATCAACCTCTTGCTGTACTTTCAGAAGAGCATTTTGCTTTAAATTATCTAGAATCAAGTTACGCACAACTTCATAGCTGTAATAAGCAAATAGGCTGAATGCTAAAGTTATGCTGTCGATAATCAGGCTTACCCTAAAATTACGATATCAAAGCTATTTCATATTATCACAATGCCATAATTGAGTTAACATTGCCAACTTTATAGTTTGATTAAGTTAGTGATTTACGACCATAAATTCAGACAAATAATGGGCTTTTAGATAATATCAGTGGCTGTTTGTCTGACAAATTTCCGGTAACAAAGCTACAAAATTAGCATATAATCAACCCAAAGTAACTTGTGTTAGTACAATAAGTATGATATCAAAAAACCCTAATCAAGAATTGACAGAAATCACACAAATTACTGAAGGGGATCACTTACGGGAAGATTTCAGCAAGTCTAGCTTGAAGTAATTGGGGAAATTGGGCGTAGTATTTTTGATTGAGTGGGGAAGGATGAGGAAGTGGCAGTAGTTTTACTAGACGTTGATGCAGGTTGCCTTCAGTGTTTTGCACTTGAAGGGTAACTTGAATGCTGGCAGAGTAGCGATCGCTTCTTGCAAAAAACTGCTTCAATTCACCCTTAGCACCATAAGGGGCAAACCAATTAAACGCTTCATTCCCCAGCGTAATAATTTGATCTCCTTGCCAATGCAACACCAATAATCGCTCTAAAAACGGGCGAAATCGTTTTTTTACAGCCTCAGCGTATGCTTTGTTACCCGGTGGTTTGTAAGGCACCGTATTTGTAAGTAAAACGCGATCGAGGACAACTTGTAAATCGGTGTCCTTAGTGGGTTCCGTGGCTGCGATCGCACGGTACAAACCGCGACGCACAAAGCCACCAGCAGCACCATAAAGCGGTTGACCTGCCCGCACTTCATCTTTTCCCAAATCGCGGGCAAAAAAGCACAGCTTGCTCTCCAGATTGCCTGCATAGAGAATTGGCTGAGTAGGCTCCAAACTCGCTGCCTGATAAACTGGTTCATCGACGGGAAATGTTTCCCGTTGCGCTTCCTGCTGGATATCTGCAATTAACTGTTCAATGTCTGACATGAGGTATTTTATTCCTTAAGGTAGATGCAATAAATTGTGTGTAGGTACACATACATCTATTGAATGATACGATGTTCGCAATTCAACAGAGTATCCTATACAACCTCTAGATTGAAGGGTAAATTAAAAGCTACAGTGTTTTAGCTGAATAATTACAAATTTGGAGTTTCCTATGGTGATAGAAACTACTCTAGACGAAGCTTCCATTAAGCAAAGTTTGGAGCAATTTCTGCTAGTGTTGTCTATTTCCTTGAGTGTGGCGACACTCTCGCGAATTTTTAGTTGGTTACGCCAAATCCCCTACACATTGCTGCTGGTAATTGTCGGGTTATTTTTAGCATTTGTAGATGTGCGGTTGGTGAATCTGTCGCCAGAATTAATTCTAGAGATTTTTTTGCCTCCCCTACTATTTGAAGCTGCCTGGAATATTCGCTGGCGAGAGTTGAAGGATGATTTATTTCCAGTCACTTTGTTTGCCATCGTCGGTGTCATCATCTCCGTTGTTGGTATTGCATTTCCCCTCAACTGGCTGACTGGACTTCCTCTTACAACTGCCCTCCTGGTCGGTGCTTGTTTATCTGCTACCGATCCTGTTTCCGTAGTAGCTTTGTTTCGGGAACTGGGCGCTGGCAAACGCTTAACAATGTTGATGGAGGGAGAGAGTTTATTTAATGATGGCGTGGCGGTGGTGGCGTTTACGTTGCTAGTGGGAATCCCCCTGGGAACCAATGAGTTTGCACTAGACACTACAGTTGCTAGTTTTTTAGTATTTGTTGGTGTTGGGATTGGAATTGGCAGCTTAATTGGTTTTGGAATTTCCTACCTTACGCAACGTTTTGACTTGCCATTAGTAGAACAATCACTAACTCTTGTTTCCGCTTACGGCACTTATTTGATAACAGAAGAGTTAGGGGGTTCGGGGGTGATTGGGGTTGTCACAGTTGGCGTGATTTTGGGCAACTTTGGCTCTCGCATTGGCATGAACCCGCGCACCCGGTTACTGGTATCTGAATTTTGGGAATTTTTAGCATTTTTTGTAAATTCCATTGTTTTTCTTTTAATTGGAGACCAAATCCGCTACTCGCGTCTAGTGGATAATTTTGGTCTGATTGCGGTGACAATTGGGGCGGTATTGCTAACGCGAGCAATTGCTATTTATGGACTCAGTGCCTTGAGCAATTGGTTAGTTAAATCTCAAATAGGTTGGCGAGATCAAACAATACTTTGGTGGGGTGGTTTAAGAGGCTCAGTTTCAATTGCCTTGGCGGTAAGTGTACCCATTATTTTACCAGGAAGAGAGGAAATTATTGATATGGTGTTCGGCGTTGTGTTGTTTACTTTGTTAGTGCAAGGCTTGACAACTCAGTGGTTTTTGGAAAGATTAGGGTTGGTTGGAGATCAGCCGATACGCCAGCAATATTCAGAGGCGATTGCCCGTCGCGTTGCCTTAAATAGAGTGTTGAATTATTTATTGGAAGCTGGCAAAGAATTAGAAATCGATCAGGAGTTTTATCGTTACGAGTTAAATCTGGTTCAAGGACAACTCAAGAGTATTGAGGAGGAAATTGAGAAGCTGCAAAATCAATATCCTCAGTTGCGATCGCTTAATATGCAACAACTGCGAGAAAAACTCTTGGATATTGAAGCCGACACCTACGCTGAACTGATCCGTGCAGGACGTTTAAATAATCAACTCTCACCCGTATTGCAGGAAATTCTAGCTGAATCAACAGAGGATGAAAGGGAATAAAGTGGGGTGCGATCGCACCCCTAAACAAAACCATTTTTTCCCTTCTTCCTTCTCCCTTTGTGGTTTGTTTCTAAAATCGAATCAGCACCATAATTCTTGCTGCTTTTTTTTCATACTCTTAAGATGACGCATGACAACTGCAAAAGGATTGATGCCGTGTAATATTAGCAAAGTCATCCAGCAAATTGCCTTAATTTTACTAAAAGCTGTAGGTCGAGTTAACCACTCGTGAATCGCAATTCTAGCTTCATCTAGAAATCCGTCATACTCTTGTAAAATCGGAAAATCATGAAACACGGGTGCTTTTATTCCGTGAATGCCGCTTACCATGTATCTTCCCATCTGGATTCTTTCTAGTTGAGCAACCTCAAGATGGTATAAATCGTGATAATGAATCCGAACATTTCGGACTTTCACAGGCTCTTTCCTTACTTTAATCGGAATTAGGCTAATGCAACCAAGTTTTTTCTTTAATCTGACAATTAGAGGATTTGTTGTGCATACTGCTAAACACAACCTTACCCACGCGATATGATATCGAAATAAAGAAAATTTGTGTTGATTATCAAGAGCAAAATATTTTTGATTAACTTGACTCGCGCCTACGGTTAAGTCGTAGTCTATATCAGTAGGTACTAGAAACTGATCCTTTAATAATAGGAACGAATAATAAGGAAGTTCGGTATTGTCTGAATGAAATTCCATACACTCTTTTAATCGGCGCTTTAAGTTACATTGATAGTTATAAAGAGTGTTTGTTTCTAAGCGATCACGTCTTTTATAAATAACATAACCGCGTAACAATATTTGCTTCAGGCGACGCTCAAAACGCGGATCTGTGTTAGCAGTTGTCTTCATCAACAACGCCATAGCCAAAGCCTCTTTTTGCCGCTTCGAGAGTTGTTCCATAGCTTTTCCTGAAAAATATATTTTCCTTTCAGGTAAGATATTGTAGGTGTATCTCCCTATGGCAAAGACGCACTAATTACGGCTAAAGTTGCAGTTAACTGGGTGCTTGATTGGAGAATATAATTTTGGGGTATTCGGCTAGGCGATTATAGCGTAATCTACACCATCGCAGTCTAGCACCGTCGCCAAGTCGATAATTAAGAAAGTTTGATTTGAACTTCAAATTTTCAATAACTTTGCCGTTTCTTTCGGTGGAACTAAGGTATTTGCACACAAAATTCCAGACGCAGCAACAGCCGGAACGCCAATTCCTGGCATTGTGCTATCCCCCACCCGATACAATCCAGAAATCGGCGTTTGTGTACCTGGAAATATGCCTTTACCAGCTGCAATTGCCGGGCCGTATGTTCCCTGATAGCGGCGTAAGTAGTAAGCGTGAGTTAACGGTGTGCCAATAAGTTCTAATACAAAGCGATCGCGTATATCCGGAATTACTCTCTCTAACGCACAGAATAGAGATTGCGATCGCTCTTTTTTCCGCTCCTCATACCCTTCATCCCGTCGCCATCCCTCATAAGGTTCCAACGTGTAGGCGTGAACCACATGATGTCCCCCTGGCGCAAGATTAGCATCCCACACCGAAGGGATAGAAATCATGCAAGTATTCCCCGGTTCGGTAATATCTTTACTTGCATGGTGAACTACTACATGATGTCCGGTCAGATTTTCCAAACCCTCAGCGCGGATGCCTAAATGTAAGTGCATAAAACTATCAACCGCTGGTGTCTCTAAAGATTGCTGGCGATAAGACGGCGGCAAATCTTCGGGGCGCAATAACTTAGTATAAGTATCCCAAAGAGTAGCATTTGAAATTACTACGGGCGTGTTAATAACTTCACCATTCTTTAACTTAACACCTTTTACTTTGCTCGATTGGATTAATATTTGTTCAACATGAGCATTTAATTTTAATTCTCCGCCCCAACGCTTTAAACCGCGAACCAAAGCATCCACAATTGCGCCACTTCCCCCAATAGGATACTCGACACCAGCGCGAGAACGTTCCCACAACATAAATGCCACCTCTGGGGCAATTGTACCGTGTGCCTTAAGTCCAGAAAGTAGAAAACATTCCAAGTCAATTAAGCGCCGCACCCAAGGATCTCGCACCTCTCGATCCATCACATCGCCAACAGAACCTTGGAGGATTCTTAGATGCGGTAGCAGTTTCAATACAGATGGTAAATATTGACCTAAAATCACTGGTATCATCTGCCAATCTGCTCTCAAAGCAATAGTAGGAATCCCCCGCAGCGATTCGTAAAGAGGTAGTAGACGTTTTTCAAATTGTTCTAATTCTCTGGCACCTTGAGGCGTAATTTCAGCAACAGCTTGCCGATACCGTTCAGCATTACTGTAAACGGGAAAAGTGCCTTCAGGAAAGTGATAGTGACCCATAGGATCGTAGGGAACAGCTTGCAACGACTCTCCCAGAACTTCTAACACTTGCTGTAATGGATTCAGACCGCTTCCAGGGGTGAGTCCGCAATAAAATGAGGGGCCAGAGTCAAAATGAAATCCCTGCCGCGAGAAACTGTGTGCAGCACCACCAGCGATCGCGTGGCTTTCGCACACTAGCACCCGTTTTCCGTAACGGGCAAGTAACGCCCCTGCGGTTAAACCGCCAATTCCGCTACCGATAACAATTATATCTAAACTCATGTTAGGGCAATCTCATGTGATTTATGAAAACTATCTTTTTTTAAAGAAATGCAGAAACGCTGAGGAAGACAGAAAAGATGATTCTCTCAATGAATATGATTGATTTAACTATATTTATTGGATAATTATATTAATAGCTTGCGGAGCTAATCTTTATGGTACAGCACAACCCGGAAATCAGATTACCAACAAGCGCTGAACTTCCTTGTTCGGATGATACACCAGTGGATAACGAAGACCAGAATTTTATCCCGAATTTTCTATTATTCTTGCTAGAGTTCATTTGGGGTAATCGCCTTGACTGGTATTTTGGTGTTGATATGGGCGTCTATCACACGACAGGCGTGAATCCGAGAGTACCCGTGGTGCCAGATGGGTTTCTAAGTTTGGGAGTTGAACGGAGGAAAAACAATGGTTCTCGCTCCAGCTATGTTCTCTGGGAAGAAAATAATATTGCGCCTATTTTTGTCTTAGAAATTGTCTCTCACACCTATGGGGGAGAATACGACACAAAAATGGCAATTTATGCCAATTTAGGTGTGTTGTATTATGTAGTCTATAATCCGAATTTCTGGCGGCGCGACCAAGAACAACCTTTTGAAGTTTACCGTTTAGTAAATGGCTCATATCATTTACAAATCGGAGAACCATTCTGGATGCCAGAAATTGGTTTAGGGATTGGGCGATTTGTGGCTCAAGTAGGAGGCATCCAGCGCGAGGTATTGTACTGGTACGATGCACAAGGCGTGAGGTATCAGACAGGTGAGGAATTAGCTGAAATTGAGCGAAATCAGCGGGAGTTAGCACAACAACAAGCTGAATTGGAACGAAAGCGCTCAAATGAAATGGCTGAGTTACTGGCGAGATATCGCGATCGCTTTGGTGACTTAACCCAAGACTAAGACTTTTTCCTTCCAGCTTCAGGTTCATTTCAAAACTTCCGCCAGCCTGCTAATACCCTCCTCAATTTGTGAAAAAGTGAGTTCAGAGTAACCAAAGATAAACTCGCCTGGGCGATGCGCTTTGAGATAATGAGGTTGGGCGGACATCATCCCCACACCAACTTTCGCCGCACGATGAATAATCTCCTCATCGCTAAAGCTGGTGTACAGTCGCACCATCAAATGAATTCCAGCTTTTTCGCCTAAAATAGTCGCTTGTTCCCCAAAGTGAGCCTTTAAAGCCTGCACTAACACGCTTCGACATTGGTCATAGTGCGATCGCATTCTTCTCAGATGACGTTCTAAATGCCCTTCTTCAATAAAATCCGTCAGGATATACTGCTCTAACAACGGTAACTGGCGATCGCTCAACCACTTGGCGCGGGTAAAGATTGATACTAAATTCTGGGGTAACACTAAATAGCCAATCCGCAACGAGGGAAACAGCACCTTCGAGAAAGTCCCGATATAAAGCACCGAGTCACTTTTATCTAACCCTTGCAAGGCGGGAATCGGGCGATCGCCATAGCGATATTCGCTGTCATAATCATCCTCAATAATCATCGCCCCCGTAGAGTGCGCCCAAGACAGTAACTCTAATCGTCGAGGAAGCGATAGTATCGCCCCAGTAGGAAACTGGTGAGAGGGTGTTACGTAGACAAGTTTAATCGGTTCAGTTGTATCGGCTAAATCCTTGACCAATAAGCCTGACTCATCTACACCGATAGGCAAGAGTTTAGCGCCCTGCGAGAGAAAGATTCGCCGTCCGCTGAGGTAGCCTGGGTCTTCGATCGCGATCGCATCCCCCGGATCGATCAACAAGCGCATCACCATATACAGCGCTTGCTGGCTGCCATTGGTCATGATTACAGAATCGGGGTCGCACTGCACTGCACGGGAACGAGACAGGTAACGGGCGATCGCTTCTCGCAAAGGTCTGTGTCCTTGCGGATCGGTTGCATAGTCCAGCCAAGAGGAGCCTTTGCGACAGTGACTCAACAGCAGCTTGCGCCACAGTTGCATTGGAAATTTATCAAAAGCAGGTCGTCCGTAGCGAAAACTAATCGCGGTGTCCGGTTCACGCATCAAAGAGACATCCGTCTGGGATAAACCTATCCCATACTTGGACAGCTGGCAAAGTGGACGCACAATCTTCTGTTGAGACTCAACGGGCGTACTTCGCAGCATCAGGTCGGGGAGTTGATCGCAGACAAACGTCCCACAACCTACGATGGTCTGGATATAGCCTTCGCTGAGCAGTTGCTCATAACTTTGGGTAACGGTAGTACGAGAAATCCCTAAAGATTTGGAGAGCGATCGCGTTGAAGGAATGCGCTCTTTTGGCGCTAAACGTCCGCTCAAAATAGCTTGACGCAGTTCTTCGTATAGCTGTCGATGTAAGGGTACTGCATTGCTGTCGAGGGCGATCGCTAAATCCATAATTACCCGCTTGAGATAATCAGACCAAAGTGGACTGATATTAGATCCCAAAAGTGGCTCTTGTAGAAGACCACTTTCAAGATTACTCTAACAGAGAAACAAGCGTGAACCCGTATCGTGGTGATGGGACAAGAAATCCATATCAGAGAGGCTTTTCCAGAGGAAGATTCCCGAATTGCTGAACATTTTTATCAAATGTGGCTGGATAATCATGTTCCTTCTGACTCAATAGAGTCAGACTGGCTCGACATTACGCTCCAGTTTATAGAACGCGCTCGAAAAGAGCGATCCTACAAAGCTTTTGTTGCGGAGGTTGATAGTAGAGCGATCGCTTCAGCCAGTTGTCAGCTGTTTGCTGGTCTTTACCCGCATATCCTCAAGCAGGAATCTCGCAACTATGGATACATCTGGGGAGTTTACGTTGAACCGCCTCACCGCAGACAGGGACTTGCCAAGAAACTCACACTTTTTGCAATCGACCATCTGAAATCGCTTAACTGCACAAGGGTTATCCTACACGCTTCTCCATCAGGTAAGCCAGTTTACTCTAGTCTTGGCTTCAGTGAAAGCAACGAGATGCGGTTTAATTTGGTGTGATTAAAGAGACATTATCAACCGTCTATAAGCCGTGAAAGGTATTAAATACTACTAGGAGGAGAAATCATGAGTTCTTTAGAACATGAACAGTTTACCGCTACGCAACGCAGCACCGTCAAGCGTCTTCCTCAACGCGCAGATTATGGTCAGGTTATCTATCAAATTTTGGATGAAGGGTTAGTATGCCATGTTGGATTTGTCGTAGACGGTCAGCCTTTTGTCATTCCTACTGCTTATGGGAGGGTGGGAGACAAGCTGTATATTCATGGATCGCCTGCTAGCCGGATGTTGCGATCGCTGTCCAACGGAATTGAAGTCTGCGTTACAGTCACCCTGCTGGATGGGCTGGTACTGGCAAGGTCTGCCTTCCACCACTCAATGAATTATCGCTCAGTTGTCATCTTTGGCACAGCGATGATTGTGGAAAACCCTGAAAAAAAGCTGGAAGCACTCCTCGCCTTTACCGAACACGTAATACCGGGGCGATGGGCAGAGGTGCGATCACCAAGTCGTCAGGAACTTCAAGGAACCTTGGTACTCTCCCTACCCCTGAATGAGGCATCAGCTAAGGTGCGGACTGGCGATCCTAACGATGACGAAGCAGACTACGACTTACCCGTGTGGGCGGGTGTTGTTCCCCTGAAATTAACTGCTGCTGCGCCAATTGCCGATTCTCGTTTACAGCCGGGAATCAGTCTGCCCGCTTATGTGCAAAATTACACCCGTGTTTGCGAAAGGTAACTCACCGCAGAACACGATTGGGTGGCAGAAGATAGACACTGGCTAATTCCTATTATTCAGGAGGTCTATCGTAATTGTCGTAGCAATTGCAATGCTTTTTGATAATCAGCAGTCATACCTTGATCGCTAAAAAGTTCTGCTGCTGCTTGTAAATCCTGAATTGCGCCTTTTGCATCGCCTGTTTCGTAGCGAATTAACCCCCGATTTCCGAAAGCTTTGGCAAATTTGGGAGAAATAGATATTGCCTCACTATAGTCATCAATTGCTGCTTGAGGATTACCAATTAAATGACGGGCAATTGCCCGATTGTAGTAAGCTGCTGCATTGTTAGGATCGCGCTGGATAGCTTGGTCATAATCCGCGATCGCTTCTTCTATATCTCCCATTCGCCGCCGAAGAATCCCTCGGTTGTAATAAGCTTCTGCTAAATTCGGATTGAGACTCGCCGCTTTAGTAAAATCGGCAATTGCTTCCTTTGTTTCACCTAATTTAACGCGAACATTTCCCCGGTTCACATAGGCGTTGGCATAGTTAGGTTGTATCCGAATTGCTTTGCTTAAATCCTCAAAAGCCGCTTTAGAATCGCCTAACCCACTCAGCGCATTTCCCCGATTATAGTAAGCGAGCGCATTCTTTGAATTAAGCTTCAGCGCTGCGGTGTAATCTTCAATTGCTTCTCGATAATTTTTTTGTTCAGCATATACAGCACCCCGACTTAAGTACGCATCAGTATTTTTAGGATTCAACCCCAACACAGAGGTATAGTCTGCGATCGCACCTGAATTATCTCCTAGCTGACGCTTTGCCAAACCCCGGCGATAATAAGCTTTTTCCAAGGTGGAATCCAGGCGCAGTGCTTCATTGAAATCTATGACAGCATCGCTGTAGTCACCTTTGTTATACTTTTGTTCGCCCCGGTTAAACAATTGCTCAGCACTTAATTGAGCCAATACTGGGGACTGGGGGCTGGGGATTAGGGAATGGGGATTGAGGGATAATCCACTCAGTAGAATCGCCAGTCCCAAAATTTTTATGGTGTATTGATATTGCATGGCTTTATCCAATTTTGGATTTTAGATTTTAGATTTTTGTCTTCAATCCAAAATCTAAAATCTAAAATCCCTGAAAACTGTAGATTTTTTGAGTTTCTAAGTTGTCACAAACAGAGGAAGGTAAAGTACCTATGGGGAAGGTTTGCCGATCTAGCTGAATTTGTAACCCTGTCAGCGGGTCTAACCCAGTTGAAATCATAAATTCCAGCCCTTCCAAATGTTGCCATTGCGATAAAGCATCAAGAATTTGCGCGATCGCTTTCACATAAGGATGACCATTGTCTTGATACCAATCGGATGCTGCCAGATGCGGTTGGTCAAAACCCAAGTGAACAGTTAGGGATGGTTTCCCAAAAACCGCGATCGCTACAGGTCGCGTTTCTTCCTGCAACAACAAATCGTGACTTCTGGCCAAATGCCGCAGTTTATCCAATCTTTCGTAGCGTTCCGTTACCTGCGGTTCATCCTGCCAGTGCAGCGCTACTGTAACTAAATACGTCTGCAACAGCATATGACCCAACTTTTGGGCTTTTGTCGCTAGATAAATCGAATTATAATCATTTGCCTCAATTAACAACGGCACCCGATCTACCACCTCCAAACCGTACCCTTTCAACCCAGCAATTTTGCGGGGATTATTAGTAATCAAGCAAATTTTTGTTATACCTAAATCGTTGAGAATTTGCGCTCCTACCCCATAATTCCGCAAATCGGCCGGAAATCCCAATCGCTCATTTGCTTCTACAGTATCCAGCCCCATATCTTGCAAAGAATAGGCTTTCAACTTATTAATTAGACCAATCCCCCGCCCTTCTTGCCGCAGGTAGACCACAACACCTGCTCCGGCATTTTCAATCATTTTCAGCGCCGCTTGCAGCTGCATTCGGCAGTCGCAACGCAGAGAACCCAAAGCATCACCAGTCAGACATTCCGAGTGCATCCGCACCATCACCTTTTTGTCATTAAAATCAGCTGGGTTGCCCTTAACAATAGCAACTGTTTCTGATTGATCTAAGGTGTTGCGGTAAGCGTAAATTTGGAAATTGCCAAACTGAGTAGGCAATTCGGCAATTGTTTCTCGACAGACGAATCTTTCGTGATTGAGGCGGTAACTAATTAAGTCAGCAATACTGATAATTTTCAGATTGTGCATCTTGGAGTATTCTACTAACTCCGGCAACCGCGCCATCGAACCATCGGGATTTTGAATTTCGCAGATCACCCCAGCTGGATATAATCCTGCCAATTTTGGCAAGTCAACCCCGGCTTCTGTATGACCCGCCCGTTTCAAAACGCCACCTTCCCGCGCCCGTAGAGGGAATATGTGACCCGGACGGCGCAAGTCTTGTGGGGATGTTGCGGGATTGATAGCTACCTGGATCGTCAGCGCCCTATCTTCAGCAGAAATTCCTGTGCGTACACCCATAGTAGGGGAGGCATCGATGCTGATGGTGAAGGCGGTTTGGTTGCTGTCGGTGTTGTTGCTAACCATCAAGGGCAGATCGAGTTCATCCAAGCGATCGCCTGTCAGCGCCAGACAAATCAGACCCCGCGCATACACCGCCATGAAATTGATCGTGTCCGGCGTGGCGAACTGCGCCGCACAAATCAAATCACCTTCGTTTTCCCGACTCTCATCATCCACTACCACGACCATCCGCCCAGCTTTGAGGTCTGCTAAGGCAGCATCAATCGAGTCAAATTTAAACGTTTGGTTTGAAGCAGCGCGATGCTTCACATCTTGGCTTTGAGGCAATTCCACAGAAGCAATAAACCGTAAAAAACTATCTCTCTTGATAGTAGCCTGTTGCCACCACTAAGAGGGGTAGTCACTTAGATTATAGAGCGATGCGCTAACGCGCGATCGCTCACACTTGATACTTATAGTCTGTGGCACAATCGGTAGTTGAAGTATCATCCTTTCTCCTAATAGTGGCACCTGAGCTTGAAAAATTTGGCGAACAAGTCCGACAACTGAGAAAAGCACTAGGGCTTTCTCAGGAAGATTTGGCAGAACTGACAGATTTACACCGCACCTACATTGGCGGAATTGAGCGCGGTGAAAGAAACGTTGCTTTAATCAATATTGTCCGCTTAGCAAAAGCCTTAAATGTGTCACCGAGTGAACTATTAAAAGGAATTGAATGACAGGATTGACACAACTTATATAGGAATTGCAATATATCAGCATGGTGATGAATAAAACTAATTAGAATCCCCAGGAAAGCCAAAACTATTTAGCAGCAGCAGTGCTTTTATTAACTGAATAAATTACTAAATTATCGGAGCAATATACGATTAGTTGCTATAGTTAGCCTTGAATCCCGGCAACTAACATTGTTGCGCTGGACGATTATGTTAAAATTTCTACCACCAAATCTTAGTTTTGATACTACAATGCAGCAAAAGTAGCTTTGTGCGATCGCTTTGACTTTGGCTGATTACTGACCGCTTAAAATTAAAGATTTTTAGGAAACAAGAGCATCATGGGTGAATTAGGACGTGTGCCAGTTGGAATTGTTGGCGCATCGGGCTATGGTGGTGTGCAACTGGTCAGACTCTTGAAGGAGCATCCGGGAGTCGAACTGGTTTACTTAGGTGGCGAAAGTAGTGCTGGAAAGCCATTTTCCGACCTCTACCCGCATCTAGGCCATTGCGTTGACTTAAACATAGAACCCCTGGATTTAGACACCATTGCCAGTCGCTGTAAAGTCGTTTTTCTCTCCTTGCCGAATGGTCTTGCCTATCAGATGGCACCAGCATTGGTGGCGAAGGGGTGCAAAGTGCTGGATTTATCGGCTGACTACCGATTTTTTGACTTGGAAACATACCAATCCTGGTATGGTGGCGATCGCGCAGATCGAGAAATTGCTGCCACAGCAGCTTATGGCTTACCGGAACTATATCGCGATCGCATTGCCGAAGCCTCGCTAATAGGTTGTGCTGGTTGCTACCCCACCGCGAGTCTCCTGGCACTCTCACCACTCTTAAAGCAAGGATTAATCTTGTCAGAAACCGCCATTATCGATGCCAAATCCGGCACATCTGGCGGCGGACGGCAAGCAAAAACCAATCTGTTACTAGCTGAGGCTGACAACTCGCTTGGCCCTTACGGAGTCGGCGGAAGGCACCGCCATACCCCAGAAATTGAGCAAGTTTGTAGCGATTTGGCTGGACACGAAGTCAGAGTACAATTTACCCCGCACCTGATCCCGATGGTGCGCGGAATTTTAGCCACCGTCTACGCCACCCTGCGCGATCCCGGACTGGTGCGAGAAGATTTACTGACCATTTACAAAGCCTTCTACCGCTCATCTCCTTTCGTCAAAATGTTACCAGGCGGCACTTACCCACAAACAAAGTGGGCTTGCGGCACCAATTTATGTTATATCGGCATCGAAGTTGATCCCCGCACCGACCGCGTAATAGTTATGTCAGCAATTGACAACTTAGTCAAAGGGCAAGCAGGTCAAGCCCTCCAGTGTCTCAACCTAATGATGGGTTGGGAAGAAACACTTGGGTTGCCAACTATGGGCTTTTACCCATGAATAAGACACCTCATATTCTCGTTCCCAGGCTGAGCCTGGGAACGAGGGGGTGGGAGGCTGAGCCTCCCGTACCGAAAACTGCGGGGATGGCTAAATTGTTGGCCCCATACCTACAGTAGCGGCATAAGTTGCGCGATCGCCCAATTCATCTTCAATTCGCAGCAAGCGGTTATATTTCGCTACCCGTTCGCTGCGGCACAGAGAACCAGTTTTGATTTGACCTGCGCGAGTTGCTACGGCTAAATCGGCAATTGTCGTGTCTTCAGTTTCGCCGGAACGATGGCTGATAATCGACCGGAAACCATTGCGGGTAGCTAGGTCGATAGTTGCCAAAGTTTCCGTTAGAGAACCAATTTGATTAAGTTTAATCAGGATTGAATTAGCAGCTGCCTGTTCAATTCCTTTTTGTAATCGAATCGGGTTGGTAACAAATAAATCGTCACCAACAAGTTGCACAGATGCGCCCACTTTCTGCGTCAAAAGTTTCCAACTTTCCCAGTCTTCCTCATGCAAACCATCCTCAATGGAAATAATCGGATATTGCCCGGCTAACTTCGCCATATACTCAATAAAATCAGCAGGCGAATGGGATGCTCCATCGTAAACATACTGACCATCTTTGTAGAACTCGCTAGCGGCAACATCCAGAGCCAAAGCAACTTGTTCCCCTGGTTTATAACCAGCCTTCTCTATTGCCGCTACCAACAATTCTAAAGCCGCTTGATTCGACTCTAAATTTGGCGCAAAACCGCCTTCATCCCCTACGCCTGTCAGCAAATTCTTATCCTTCAACACCTTAGCTAAAGCCGCAAACACTTCAGCACCCCAACGCAGTGCTTCTCGGAAAGAAGTTGCCCCAATAGGCACAATCATGAATTCTTG
Organism: Trichocoleus sp. FACHB-6; assembly: GCF_014695815.1. Taxonomy (NCBI): domain Bacteria; kingdom Bacillati; phylum Cyanobacteriota; class Cyanophyceae; order Leptolyngbyales; family Trichocoleusaceae; genus Trichocoleus; species Trichocoleus sp. FACHB-6. The sequence continues at coordinate 30,153 of NZ_JACJOY010000096.1, read as the reverse complement.
GAAATCAACATTATTATCAGCGTGAGCGCCACCGTTAATCACATTCATCAACGGTACTGGCAACACATTCGATAACGGCCCCCCCAAATAGCGATAAAGAGGCAATTCTAGAGTCGCAGCAGCAGCTTTAGCATTTGCCAGCGAGACGGCAAGAATAGCATTTGCGCCCAGGTTCGATTTATTTTCCGAGCCATCGATTTGAATCATCGTGGTATCAATCAACACCTGATCCAGCGCGTCCAACTCCATTAATTCAGGCGCGATTTTCTCCTCAACATTCTTCACCGCCGTGAGGACACCTTTCCCACCGTAGCGGCTTTTATCATCATCCCGCAGTTCGTGTGCCTCAAAAGTCCCTGTAGATGCTCCACTGGGAACCTGAGCCAGCCCCACCGCACCGTTGATCAGATAAACTTCTGCTTCCACTGTCGGACGACCGCGAGAGTCGAGAATTTCACGAGCCACAATAGCGTCAATGGCTGTATCTGGCGTGTTCATCATTTTGTTTCACCCTTAATAGCAAGATTGCAAGTGGCTCACATTTATGCAGGCCTTCAATCGGCTTTTAGCCCAATACAGTTCAGATATTTCGTTGTCACACATTTGCTCCCCCTAGTCCCCTTCTTCAAAGGAGGTATTTTCAAAGCCCCCGAATTTATCGGGGTATCCTCAAAGCCCCCATAAATTCGGGGGTTGGGGGGATTTACGTTACAAATTTGTTGACATCTAGTAGTCTCACTGAACTGGATCAGGTTTTGTAGCCCGATTGTTAGAATACGTCCTGAACGGACACTCAAGCGTCATATTAAGAAGGAATTTGGGATTAAAACGATGCGAATGCTACACACCATGCTGAGAGTCGGCAACTTAGAAGAGTCTTTGAAATTTTACTGCGAACTGCTGGACATGAAGTTGCTGCGCCAAAAAGATTATCCTGGCGGCGAATTTACCCTGGCTTTTGTGGGTTATGGCGATGAGTCTGACCACACGGTGTTAGAACTAACCTACAACTGGGGCAAAGAACAGTACGATTTGGGAGATGCCTACGGTCACATTGCTATTGGTGTTGATGATATTTACGCCACCTGTAATGAAATAAAGGCGCGTGGCGGCAAAGTCTCGCGGGAACCAGGGCCCATGAAGCATGGTTCGACGGTGATAGCCTTTGTGGAAGACCCGAATGGATACAAGGTGGAGTTGATTCAACTGGGGACTCAGGGTGCCCAAAAGCAGGAAGCGGCTGAAGCAGCAAGTCGCTAGGTTTGCGATGTCGCTCGCACCCTTATAGGGTAGGGCTATACAGACAAAGCCCGCTCACCATCCGGGCTTTTTTTGCGTCCTACTCAATACTTCTTTTGTTAGTGATGTTCATCTTTTCTAAAAATTAGCTGCGGTGGACTAGACAGCAATTATACTGAGACATTAGGAGTACAAGTTGTCACAAAAAGAACAAGTTGTAAATAAAAAGCTCAATACTGGCGAGGTTGTCGCCCCGCCAGCTTGTTGGCGAAGCATATCTGTATTTTTGCTAATAAAAAAGGGGCGGTCAAAATGCCCACCCCTCAAGAGATTATTGAGTTGTTATTAACCGAGCAATTCTTTAGCCTTGGCAACTACGTTGTCAACAGTGAAGCCGAACTTCTCTAGAGCCACGGGGCCGGGGGCGGAAACGCCAAAACGGTCAACGCTGATCATTGCACCTTCACTGCCAATGTAACGGCACCAACCGAAGCTAGAAGCTGCTTCCACAGCTAAGCGCTTAGTGACACCTTTAGGTAACACAGACTCGCGGTAAGCCGCATCCTGCGCGTCGAACAGTTCCCAGCTAGGTATCGAGACTACGCGGACTTTCTTGCCTTCACCGCGCAGCTTGTCGGCTGCACCAGCGCAGAGTTGAAGTTCGCTACCTGTACCCATCAGGATGATATCAGGAGTGCCATCGCTGTCAGAGAGGGTGTAAGCACCCTTAGCCACGCCTTCAATAGAAGTGCCAGGCAAGTTGGGCTGTGCTAGACGAGACAGCGCCAGCAACGTCGGGCGATTTTGGTTAGCAGCTTCAATCGCTACCTTATAAGAACCAGAGGTTTCGTTACCATCAGCAGGACGAATCACTGTTAGCTGGGGAATTACCCGCAGAGATGCGATGGTTTCAACTGGTTGGTGGGTGGGTCCATCTTCACCTAGCTGGATGGAGTCGTGGGTCATCACCCAGATAGCACCTGCGTGGGACAATGCTGAAATACGAATCGCCGCCCGCATATAGTCAGCAAAAACTAAGAAGGTGGCACCGTAAGGGATTAATCCGGAACCATGTAGAGCAATGCCGTTACAAATGGCTCCCATGCCGTGTTCGCGGACACCAAAGCGGATGTTGCGATTTTCGTAATGACCGGGCTGGAAGTCGCCGGAAGACTTGAGCAAGGTCATGCAGGAGTGAGCTAAGTCAGCAGAACCGCCAATTAATCCGGGGACAACATCAGCTAAGGCGTTGAGGCACTTACCAGACTGATTGCGGGTGGAATCTGCCTTATCTTCGGGGGTGTAGGTGGGTAGTACCTTCTCCCAACCTTCTGCCAGTTTGCCGCTGAGCATTTGTTCTAGTTGGGCTGCTTCGGCACCATACTTGGCTTTGTAATCGGCGAAGTTCTTATTCCACTCTTCCTCGTACTTAGCACCGCGTTCAACGGCTTTGCGCCAATGGTTGAGGGCATCTTCTGGAACCTGAAAAGGCTCGTATTCCCAACCAAGTTTTTCACGGGTTGCAGTTACTTCTGAGCCACCCAATGCGGAACCGTGGACACCTGCGGTATTGGCTTTATTGGGGGAGCCGTAACCAATGGTGGTGCGGACTTTGATCATTGAGGGCTTATCGGTGACAGCTTTTGCTGCTTCAATTGCTTTGTGAATTGCCTCTAGGTCGGTGTTGCCGTCTTCTACAGTCAGGACGTGCCAACCGTAAGCTTCAAAGCGCTTACCGACATCTTCGGTGAAAGCTAGGTCAGTGGAGCCATCGATGGAAATGTGGTTGTCATCGTATAGGGCAATGAGTTTACCCAAACCCAAGTGTCCCGCCAAGGAACAAGCTTCGCCGGAAACACCTTCCATGTTGCAACCATCACCTAAAATTACATAGGTATAGTGGTCTACGATGGTGCTATCAGGCTTGTTAAACTTAGCTGCTAGGTGAGCTTCCGCGATCGCTAAGCCTACAGCGTTAGAAATACCTTGTCCCAATGGCCCCGTCGTGACTTCCACTCCAGATGTCATGAAGTTTTCCGGGTGTCCTGGGGTTCTTGATTCCCACTGACGGAACTCCTTGATGTCTTCCAGCGTCACGCTGTCGTAGCCAGCTAGATACAGCAGAGCATACTGTAACATCGAGCCGTGTCCAGCGGAGAGGACAAAGCGATCGCGGTTAAACCACTTGGGATTTTTCGGGTTAAACCGCATAAAGCGATCCCAAAGCACAAATGCCATCGGTGCAGCGCCCATTGGTAGCCCTGGATGGCCTGATTTTGCCTTCTCTACGGCATCAATCGCCAGAAAGCGGATGGAATTAATACAAAGCTCTTCGAGTGATTGGGTTGCAACAACCATGATTTATTCTACTTAACGACGGGTTAGCACGCTTTTTGGATGAGCTGGAAATTGAATGCTCTGGGATCGCCCTAAGCACCCATTACCCGATTATCATCCCATTAGCAGGACTTATGGGCAAGGTGTGGAAAAGACGAAATTATGGAAGATGAAGACCAAAAAGTTTGAGTCTTCACCCGACCTATTTATATTTTTATCGCCTCTAGACGTACTTTTTAAATGCTAAGGTTACGTTGTGACCGCCAAATCCGAAAGAATTTGACAGTGCTACGTCTACTTTTGAAGAGCGACTTGTGTGGGGGACATAATCGAGATCGCACCCCTCATCGGGATTTTCCAAGTTGATTGTGGGTGGAATTTGGTCGTTGGCAACTGCCATCACCGTAGCGACTGCTTCAATACCACCGCTTCCGCCTAAAAGATGACCAGTCATGGACTTGGTGGAGCTAATTGCTACTTTGTAGGCACTTTCGCCCAAAGCTTTTTTTATCGCGGCTGTTTCCGTGACATCATTCGCCTGGGTACTGGTGCCGTGGGCGTTGATGTAGCTTACCAGATCGGGAGTTAAGGAGGCATCCTTTAAAGCCATTTGCATAGCTCTGAAGGCACCTTCGCCGCCGGGAACTGGTGCTGTCATGTGATAGGCATCGCAAGTCATGCCGTAACCGACAACTTCGGCATAAATTCTGGCTCCCCGACTGAGGGCGTGTTCCAATTCTTCTAGAATGAGAATGCCAGCGCCTTCGCCCATGACAAAGCCATCGCGATCGCGATCAAACGGACGAGAAGCTTTTTGCGGGTCATCATTGCGCGTTGAAAGCGCCCGCAACGCACAAAATCCAGCGAACGACAAAGGCGTTACCGCCGCTTCTGTCCCACCGCAGATCATTGCCTGAGCATATCCTCGCTGAATCAAGCGAAAAGCATCTCCTACCGCATTAGAACCTGCGGCACAAGCTGTCACCGTGCAGTTGTTTGGCCCTTTAGCACCCGTGTGAATTGCTGTTAACCCAGCTGCCATGTTGGCGATCATCATGGGAATCATAAACGCACTACACCGATCCGGGCCGCGATTCAGGTAGACTTCTTGCTGGTCTTCGAGTACCTTTATACCGCCAATACCCGTACCAATGATGATGCCCACTTGTTCTGCATTCAGATCGTTGATGACAAATTTAGCGTCTGCGATCGCTTGTTTGCTGGCACTAACCGCAAACTGGGCAAATCGATCCATCCGCTTAGCTTCCTTACGATCCAGGTACTCGTGGGGATCGAATCCTTTTACCTCCCCAGCAAAGCGGCAATCGTGCTTAGATGGATCGAACAAGGTTATTGGGGCTATTCCATTGCGACCGCTCAACAACCCTGCCCAATAATCAGCCAAATTGTTGCCAATCGGTGTAATCGCGCCGAGACCTGTTACAACAACCCGCTTGCATTCAAAATTTGTCATGATGCCAATACTAAAAGGGTTTTTACACCCAGAACGCGGAAACACTATACAGAACTGACTGAGCTAAGAATACTGAGAACTTCAGTATCACTTACTATTTTCAACTATCGCCCTCGCGTCGGGGCGAGTGCGTACACATTGTGTTAATCCAATGTTAGAAGAAATTTTCGTCTTACCCGCCCCTACAGCACTCAGCACACTAGAATTTATGCCGAAGCCGTGACTTTGTTGTTGATGTAGTCCACAACGGCTTGAACAGTGGCAATCTGTTCAGCTGCTTCGTCTGGAATTTCGATATCAAACTCTTCTTCTAGGGCCATGACGAGTTCAACCGTATCCAGGGAATCCGCTCCCAGATCGTTAGCAAAGTTCGCTTGCGGCACTACTTGATCGGGTTCAACCTCTAGTTGTTCCGCCACAATCTTCTTGACTCTTGCAAAAATTTCCTCTTGGCTCATATTAATCCTCTACCCAGTCTCCAGAACTTGCTATATAGGGTGATACGGTTTTTAAGCATTTTTTCATCTTATCTGAAAGAGGGACAACAAAAGCGATAGATAGTCGCTTATCCAAGTGGCACTTAGTTGGAGTCGGGGAGCAGCACACTGGGAAACAGGGACATTGAGTTACCACAACAATCTGAAAACTCCGCCCACAAAGCTTTTCAGCTCACTGCGATCAGAATAAAATTTAAATAATACTAATAACAATCCTGAAATCTACAACGGTTGTCTGTGGACTCAAATACAAGACTTAACGCCCAGCCTGCTCACTCCCTCCCCAGTGGGGAAGATCGGGAAAAATTTTTATCTTTATCCTTACAAGGGAGATTTTTGTCGCTCTCGTGACGAGACACTACAAACGAAGAGATATATCGCAACTCCTTCAAGGGCTGCGATATATTGAGCCAAGACTTATTTAGCTAACCAACTGCAATCCCTTATTATGCAGGCTCTGCTCAATGCTCTGCATCTCCTCAAGGGTTTCTCCAGCGACGATTCCGTAAATTTCTGTGTAGATTTTGCCATATTTAACCTTCTCCAGAGCCGACAGGATCGTGAAGTCGTGGCGCTCTAGTTCTGGCTTTAGGTTGACTAGAATCGACTCCAAGGTTCCATCCATACGGTAGTCACTGGAATAGGTAGCGACTTCCTTCCCTAGTTCCAGCAGCATATGACGCTGCAAGCAGAGGGGCGTTGAGCCATTAACTCGAAAATTGGCATCAATAGCGTAAAGGTCGCCGTCTTTATTTTCCAACACGTCGAACCCGATAACGCCGAAATATCCCTGCTGGTGAGCATACTGACCGACAGCAGCAATCATCTCATAGAACTTGCTCATGTCAGTACGGTAGTGAATCAGTCCCCCTAGATATTTGCCGTCAGGGGTGACGAGTTGCTGAGTAACACCGATCAGGGTGATGTCTCCTACCTTGTTGACGTAAAACTGCACGCAGTAGTTTTGCACTTCATCTTTGACGAACTCCGAGACGATGATGGTATCCACCAGCTTGATAGCCAGATATTTCCTGATTTCTTCCAAACAGTAGTTCAGGTGGCTGGCGCTTTTGATAATATAAGTACCTTCGCCTGAGAGTCCGTGAGATGTTTTGATCAAGTAGGGGAATTGCTCTGGTAACTTAATCTCATCAACATTGCAGGTGTGCAGATTGTAGCTCTGATACTTTGGGCAGGGCATCCCAAGATCGGCTAACGTCACTTTGCTCAGGAGACGGTAGTGAGTATCTGGATCGACAGCGTGCTTCTGGGGAAGTAAACCATCGAAAGGGAATAAGGTAATAACTCGCTCGAAGCGATCGCTCTGATTGAGTTCATCTAAATAAACCTGCCGATCCAACAGTTCCAAATTGTTGTAGCCAAAGCCAAAACACTCTCGCCAGTAGTCAATCAACAGGTCTGGCGGCGGACTAAGAATAATACCGGGAATGGTATCCCCCAGAACCGCCAGGTTTTTCCAAGGTTCCTTCTCACCAATCTTGTCATAGCCAGTTTTGGTGGCTTCATCACTACCGTCTTGAAGGAAGTATTTTTTCGTGTTGGGATAAGTTGCCCAACTAGCAGTCGCGGGGTAATTCAAGATGAACGTATACCCCGCATCTGTTACGTCTTGGGCAAACAGCTCAGAAAAAGAACTTCCTTGGAAATACTGGAAGTTGTATTGATGGTTCATAGGGAGATACCTGGAGGTCTCAAAACCGTTACTTACCAGAAGCAGTCAAAGCAATTATGCGCTTTTAGCGAAACGCTCGTCTTCCTTCTTTGTAAATACTGCTGCCTGATCCATTTCTGAGCTTCTATAGCCAACTGCCATGTCTTGGGAATTATACGCCCAACCGATTTGTCCGTGAGGATCTAAAACAATACATCCGGCTTCTCCAGAAACCTGCTGCTTGAGCTTATCAATTGCCATCTGAGCTGCTTCCTCTGGATGACGTGTAGCGGAGCCATTCGAGCTAGGGGAATTGCCCGCCAATAGATCGACAGCAGTCCTAGCCAAACCCACCGGAATTATGGACTCGCCATCGCCTGTCGTTGAGCAAGCGCCCTGACTATTGGCGTACAAGCCAGCTCCCACCAGTGCGGTATCGCCTACACGACCTGGTAGTTGGTTCTCAAGACCTCCTGTTGAGGTTCCGGCAACCAAGTTACCATTGACATCCAGCGCCACACAGCCCACAGTAGCAGGGCGATCGTGCGGCGTGTTCTGCTGCTCCCATTCCTCCTCCTGTTCATCACTAATCAAATCGGTTGGCTCACACATCTCGCATCCATGCTTAGCAGCAAAGCGTTCTGCCCCTTCTGCTACAAGCAGCGAGGGCTTTTCCTCTAAAATTTTCCTTGCCACTGAAATCGGATGAGCGATTCGCTGTACTGCTGCCACACCTCCCCACCGCAACTTATCACTTTCCATCATCGCGGCATCCAGGTACACTTCGCCTTCAACGTCGAGGGTTGCACCAATACTGGCATTGAAGGTTGCATCGCTCTCCAGCACTCGGATTGCAGCCTCAACCGCGTCTTTGGCATCACCGCCTTGTTCAAGTACAGCCCAACCTGCCTCGACAGCAGCTAAACAACCTTTTGTATTCGCTGTTGTCTTATCTTCTGAAATGGTTTTTGCTCCACCATGCACGATGATCGCTATTGTCATATTTTTATACCAGCTAAATTGAATTTGAATACAGCACGTTTGGCGTTGACTGATCCTCGCTGGAAGTTTCAACTGCTTTAACTGCCTTGACTTGTTCAAAAACAGTTGCATCAGCAACGACTGGAACCGCGTTACTGCCCATGCGAGGACTCTTGTCTACACGAAGGTTTAACCCTACCTGACTACAAGCAGCCACTACCAAGTTGACGCCCTGTTTAGCAAATTGCAGAACAGTTTCGCGCCTGATATTGCAAGAAACTCCCAAGATGGCGACAACTTGTTGATTGACAAGCTTGCGTTACATCCTTGTCGTTTTTTGCTGATGGCTGGGAATGTTTACGGGGCAGTCGCTTCTTAACAGAATAGATGCCGTTGTTTTACCAAGCTTCTACCGTAGGAGGCGGCTGGCTTGCTCTACAGACGGAGTTCTACATTACGTCAATCTGTATTTTTCGATACATTATTTTTTAAAATTCTGCAAGCGCCAGCGATAGACTGTCCGGTTATTTCAAGGCAGCCTCATCCCAATCAAAAAGTAGCTGTATCTATCCTCACAATGAGATTCAATACCAGCCCATCTGTATACCTACAAACGCCTAACTCACATCGAGAATGGTTTTATGTTTATCTTCGCAACGTGACCTAATAATTTCCCGTTCAAGAGCGATGATAGAGATATAAGCTTGTTTCCCACACGCTACGCTCATGCGATCGCGTGTTTTCTTCACCCAAGGCTATGCCATCCCAAACTCTCAGATATGCTTACTTCCCCGGCTGCGTTGCCCAAGGAGCTTGCCGGGAACTTTACCAGTCTACAGCAGCCCTCACCCAAGCACTGGGCATTGAACTCATTGAACTGAAAAAAGCCTCCTGTTGCGGTTCTGGCACCTTCAAAGAAGATTCCCAACTGCTAGAAGATACCGTTAACGCCCGCAATATTGCTCTAGCCGAGCAACTGAATCTGCCGTTACTTACACATTGCAGCACTTGTCAAGGGGTGATTGGTCATGTGGATGAGCGTTTGAAGGAATCCCAACAAACCAACCCAAACTACTTTGAGCAGGTTAATGGCTTATTGAAAAAAGAAGGCTGTTCGCCTTATCGTGGTAGTACCGAAGTTAAACACCTACTATGGGCGTTAGTAGCCGATTACGGACTAGAAGAACTGCAAAACCGGGTTAGCCGCAAGCTTGCTGGGTTGAAGTGTGCAGCATTTTATGGTTGCTATTTGCTACGCGCCCAAACTCATATACCCTACGACGACCCATTGGAACCAGAATCGATGGAGAATGTGTTCCGGACGCTGGGGGCGACACCAATTTATTACCGAGGACGCACCCAATGCTGCGGCTGGCCTCTTTCTAGCTATGCGACGACGCAATCTTTTAAGATGGCTGGTTCGCACATCCAAGAAGCACTTGACGCTGGTGCCGATTGTATGGTGACGCCTTGCCCATTGTGTCACCTGAATTTAGATTCTCGTCAACCGGAAGTTGAAAAGGTGATCGGCAAGACTTTGGGTTTGCCAGTGCTACATCTACCTCAGCTTATCTGCCTCGCGTTGGGGATTAGTCCGCAACAACTCGGTTTGGATCGGCACATTGTCTCAACTCGTCCAGTGTTGGAAAAGTTAGGCTTTTAGTTTGAAGTTGTTCCACATTGAACCTAAAAGTTCTAGGTTGGGGAGCCACCCTGCTGTGGGGGTTTCCCTCGTTGAGGGACGAACTCGAACACATACAGCGCTTTCCCTTGTGAGTGAGGGACACAGATGCCCGACTTCTCTAAGAAGTCGGGCATCTCTCCAGATAGCCTGTACTTCATCCGACTGCAAGCCGGTGTATAAGCACTTGTGGCATCTCTCCAGATAGCCTGTACTTCATCCGACTGCAAGCCGGTGTATAAGCACTTGTTGGGTAAGTGAATAACTTTTTCACGCCAAGAATAAAGCTGCTCCAATAACGTGCAGAACGATGTCACTCCAGAAGTGCGCTACCATTGCGGCTAAAAGTCCCTTTCTCCAATAGAGCCAGCCAAAAAGCAATCCTGGGATACCGTTGAGCAATAGGGCCCGTGTGACCACAAAGGGAGTTAGGGGAACTAGACGAGCGGTTATTGGTAAGTGACCCGCCCCAAAAATTAAGGCAGTTAGAGCGATCGCGCTCCACATTACACTTGACTTAGGATGTTTCTGAGAGGTGAGCTTTGTTCCCAACCAAACCAGTAACGTCATCAAACCCAAGCGCAACAGCAATTCCTCGGTAATCCCACCGTAGAAGGAAGCCAAAAAACCTTGCCACAGTGAGGGAAGCGGTACTTTGCGTAAGGCATCAGGTAACAACGGGACAAACACAAAAATCTCTAGCAGCAAGATAATCCCTGCTACCACCACACCTGCACCAACAGATATGGGTAGGGATACCCGAAACCGATGAGACGCTTGCGGGTCGCCTGCTAACCAGGCTTTAAGCACGGGTGCGCCTAGTCCAACTTTACCCCCTAACCAAAGCCCCAGCCCGGTGACGAAAGCTGTTTGCACCGAAGCTTGTATTGTGACTAATAGCAAGAATTGCCAAATAGGTATGGAAGGCGGCTCGATTAAGCTAAAAATATAAGGAAGGCTTGCTAAGGAGCCAAGCACGCCGCCAGCCGTTAGTATTCCAAAGACTTTTAAGTTCGCGGACTTATTTGGCTCTAAGGTTGCTTTCCTAGACATCCTAATCATCTATAGTTTTCTCAAATTTCAGCTAAGTTTCACCATAGAATTAGCTAGAGCGATCGCACTTCCTCCATCAGGGTTCACCTAGCTGGGCGAACAAAAAAGCTTTGTTACTAACTTAAGAGCTATTTGCTGGATATACCTTTAATCCAGTTTGGTGCTGTATCTTAGAAACAAGCACTGGTAGGCAAGCTATGGATTTTGAACCGGAAGTCACCACTACATCGACACCCAAAGCCGCCGAATTTGACTACCCTCAAGCAAAGCCTCTAGCATTGCTGCGGGATACAGAATGTTTGCTGCGACGCAAAACCGTAAAAACCTTAATGCCAGTTTTGCCGCCGCCTGTGGCAAATAATTTGCAAGCAGCTTCAGCAGTTGCAGATGAGTCTCTCAGCGAGTTGGCAGAAATTGACCTGGATGCCATCAGTGATGATGAACTAAAACCCGCTAGAATTTTCATCGGTTTGACCTTTTCGGGGTTTGGGGCGCTATTTATGGTTTTATTGGTACTTTATTTAGATGCCCTGCACCCGGAACTTAGTGCAGCAGAACAGATTCGAGAATATTGGTATCAATACGTTTGGTTTGTCTGCTTAGGTGTTGCTGGGATGATGATATTAGGTCGAGAAGCGATGCGTCCGAAGAATTAAAAATTGAGAATCTATTTTTAATTTAAGTAGGCGGATGCGATTAGATTGAAGGTATTCGTAGGTTGGGTTGACGTAGGAAACCCAACATCTGCATGGGTTAGGGATAGCGTAACCCATCCTACAAATAATTAATCCCACCTACTTACTAATTTTTAATTGTTATAAATGGATATTTTGATTGTTGAGGATGAACCGGAAATTGCTAAGCTCATCCAGACAGCTTTAGAACGAGAGGGTTTTTCTTGCCATCACTCCCGTGATGGTTTGAAAGCTTTACAAGTTTTTCAGGAGCAACAACCGGATTTAATCGTTCTTGATTTGATGCTACCTGGTTTGGATGGGCTGGAAGTGTGTGCCAGAATCCGACAGAAACCTGGTGCGAAAGACCCTTATATTTTGATGCTGACCGCTAGGGGTGAGGAAATTGACCGCGTTATCGGACTTTCTACTGGTGCTGATGATTATCTGGTCAAACCGTTTAGTCCGAGAGAATTGGTTGCTAGAGTAAGGGCGTTATTGCGCCGTAGCTTGCGTCAGAGAGGACAGCATCAGGTTTATCATACCCAACATTTCACTGTTGATGTAGAGCAGCGCACTGCCAAACGCCAAATCGATTCTCAACAATCAGAAATTTTAGATTTGACGACTCTGGAATTCAACTTGTTATCTACTTTTATCAGCCATCCCGGTAGAGTTTGGAACCGAACGCAACTAATAGAGAAACTTTGGGGGGATGACTTTTTTGGTGATGAACGAGTTGTAGATACTCATGTGGCGCGGTTGCGGAAAAAAATTGAGCCAGATCCAGCCAATCCTAGCTTTATTAAGACGGTGGTAGGTGTTGGCTATAAATTTGAAGATGCCATAGGATAAAAATGCCGTTGAATAAAGTTGGATTGCGATCGCGTCTATTTCTTTCCCACCTCTTAGTCATGATGGTAGGAGTGGGTAGCCTACTAGCGATTAGCAAATTGTCTTCCCCGCGCTTTTTTATCGTGCAGCTGCAACAAATCGAAATTTCCGGGGTGCAAGTACGCTATGCCCGGAGACAGCTGGTAAGGAGCTTTGAAACAGCTTGGAGTCGCAGCACCTTATTATCGGTTCTTGTGGGTGCTACTGCTGCTGGTGGATTGAGCTATTTGGTAACGCGCCGGATTGTCCAGCCTTTGAAACAAATGGAACAAATCACCCAAAAGTTTGCTGCCGGACATTTGGATGAACGACTACCAAACAGCGAAATTCGGGAACTCAATCGGCTGGCTGCAAGTTTTAATCGCATGGCATCCAGTCTCGAAGGAGTGGAACAGCGGCGGCGGGAACTTATTAGCGACCTCACTCACGAACTTCGGACACCCCTAACAGTGATTCGCGGTTATTTGGAGGAGATGGCTGACGGCGGAATTGAACCATCGCCAGAAGTTTACCAGCAGCTGGTGCGCGAAACCTCTAGGTTAGAGCGGTTAGTCAACGATTTGCAGGAACTTTCTAAGGCGGAAGCTGGCTATCTGCCGATTAATCTCCAGCCTGTTAATTTACGACCTTTATTAGAGTCTCTGGTAGAAAGATTTTCTGAGCAGTTACTAGAAGATGGTCCGGTAGCCCTGAAATTAGACTGTCCGCCCCAACTGCCCCCCGTCTTAGCTGATATTGACCGCGTGGAACAGGTTTTGGTGAATCTGTTGGGAAATGCGCTGCTATACACCAGTTTTGGTTCGATTACTGTCCGAGTTTGGAGTGCATCACAACGGCTGTGGATTGCTGTAGTTGATACGGGTAAAGGAATTGGACCGGAAGATTTGCCCCATGTCTTTGAGCGTTTTTGGCGGGCTGACGAGTCTCGTCAAAATTCTAGAGGAACTGGCATCGGGTTAGCTATCTCCTCGCGCTTGATTGAACTGCAAGGCGGCCAGATTGAGGTAGAAAGTAAGCTAGGCATGGGCAGCACGTTTCGTTTTTTTCTGCCTTTGGCTTGAGTATAAATTTTTGATTTCGGATTGGGATCAGCTACCTACAACTTTCTTTCGCTACAGATTCTCTACACAAGTTGGTCACATGGTTGTAACACCAGGCTGATAGGCTTTAAGTATCAGCCACTACTATTTGTTGTAACGTTTTGTAAAGAAATAGTAATTGCCGATCTAGATTACGGGAACCCTTATAAAAGAAGTTGTTCTGGAGACACTTATGATCTGCGTAGAAGTTATTTATCTGCTGATAGCCACCACTTTGTTTACTATCTGGTTAGACTTCTTCAAACGCGATCGCACTTGGAAGACACAAGAGCGCCTTGCAGGTTTTGTGACTTTGGTGGTAGCAACTGTTTTCTGGCCTCTAGTTCTTCCCATTGCTTATATAGAAATTTTGAAATCCAAATCTCAATTATAAGGAAAAGCAATACTGTTTTTGTTTTTCTTAATGCTATTCTCAGTTGACAATAGCAATTGAATTAATATCGGTTCTTGTAAAGAGACTATTGTCAAATAATTGTCAATCAGTCTGGCGATTCACATATCTAGGACGAGTATTTGGTATAGCTTCATAAAAATGCTGCTTGAAATGCTTTTAGATCGCATGACATTGGATCTCAAAGTATTTCAAGCAGTATTTCACTTTCACACCTTTAATATTGATATCAGTGGTATTTAGTCGCCACCATAAAAGAACTTGATAGATAGAAAAACGGGCGATTAAGCTTTCCCTTACGCAGGTGTGCAACTGCATCTCCAAGGGTTTAAGCCGCAGTAAGTTAGGGTGAATGGTACAGAGGTTGCTGTTGAGGAGAAAAATGGAGTCCAAACCCTACCTATTGTGGGCTGTTCCGGTGGGACATCGCTTCCACCAAGCTCGCTTTTAAAGAAAGTTCACAAAGAGCACTTCTTGAGAAATAAGTATGTATTCTACTTCTCTTTCTCTAGGCAGACGCAAAACAGCGGCTTTGGCTTTTAAATTACAAGTAATTGGTCGTTATTCCATGACGATAAGTTGCCTGATTTAATTGGGTGGCGGGGATTTTATCGTTGCCTAGTTGGGCATTTTAAAAACAGTGGAAAGAAACCTTTATTGAGTTTAAAAATAAGGGGTTATCTGTACCTAATCAGTAGGGCAATTTATCAATTATGCCTAAAATATTATAGTTTTGAAAGCGTTCCCAAATGATACAAAATAATCTAGAAACTAACAGTTTAGCTCAAGGTTTGTAGAAGGTAAAGGGAGCGATCGCGTTAGGATTTTTGGCTTTACTGCTTCTGGCTTGCGGCACACCCGAAAGAGAAGCAACTGTCCCTTCTCCTACTGCACCTGTAACTGTTCCTAATGCTGGTAATGCACCTGTAACTGCTCCTGATGCTGGAACTAACACATCTGTAGAAACAGTTAATCAAGACACTCGCAAACTCATAGGTCAGGCTGTAACTGTCTCTGGGGAAGTTGAAGAAATCGTTGGTGCAAAAGCTTTCCAAATGGAAGACGAAAAGATATTCAATAACGACAAAGTGCTGGTTATCAATGCAACTCCAGCAGCTGTTCCCATAACAGAAGGCAAAGATGTCCGAGTAACAGGGGTAGTTCGTGAATTTGTTCTGGCTGAGTTCGAGAAAGATTACAACTTGACTTGGGATTTGGACGTAAAACAAAAGATAGAAGCAGAATACAAAAACAAGCCTGTTATTCTTGCTAAAACAACCCAAGTGATTGAATAAATAATGTTGTTAATTGATGGAATGATCGAGCGTAAAAGATAAGCAGTTAAGTTGCCAGATCATTCCTTACAATTCTCTTAGCATTAATCTTGCCTTGATGCTCCGGATCGAACAATGCCTGAGTTAAAGGCCATAGCACGTACCCCATCAGACCAAAAGCAATCAAAGCAAGCAAAAATTTTCCAAACGGCTGTGCAACAATTGTATCCAAAGCTCCACTCGTGTCAGCCGTTTTGCTGTCGGAGCCAAAGGCTACAGGTATCGCTAGTAAGCCAATAATAAAGTACACCACTCCCTTCGCTGCATAACCGAACCGCGCAAGTTGCTCTATCCAAGTGCTACTAGGCATTTATTTATGATGAAATATATCTGATGGAATTGCCTCAACACTCAGCCTTACAAAAGACTAGGGATTAACGAGTGTGCCTAATACTATATTCGCCACAGTTAAGGCGTAAAAAACCTTAACTTAATGTATAAATTAACATAACGCTCACATCTCAACACCGCTTTTTAGACACTTCCTTAAGGGGGAAGACACAAGCAATTTCAAAAGATTAAATTCAACACAACTGCTTCAAATCGACTAAAAGATGGAGACAGCATTGTGCGTTTAGGGCAATGGGTCGGATTAATCGCCCTGATCATTTCTCTTTACATTTTGTGGAAAATCCGGCAAGTTGTGTTACTGGCTTTTATGGCTATAGTCTTGGCGACAGCCATAAACCAACTTGTGAAATGGCTTGTGCAACGAGGAGTCAACCGAGGCATCGCCATCGCCTTATCAATTATTAGTATAGTCACAATTGTGACTATTATTCTTGCCTTGATTGTTCCACCTTTTTATAATCAACTTCCACAGTTGATTGAATGGGTACCACAAGGATTAGATCGGCTAAGGGTGTGGGCTGAATCGCTGCAAAGCCGACTTCCAGGGCAATCTTTAGAAGATGCCCGTGTTTTTAGTCGTCTAACTGAACAATTACCCGGTTTTATTAATCGGCTGCTTACAAATTTTTATAGTTTGTTTACTAACTCAATTCAAATTATTCTGAGCTTATTGTTGGTCTTAGTTGTGACCATCATGCTTTTGGCGAATCCCAGTTCTTACTGGAAGGCATTTTTGCTGCTATTTCCTAGTTTCTATCGTCAGCGAGTCAATAAGATTCTTTCTAAATGCGAAGTGGCTCTGAGTGGTTGGCTAATTGGCATTCTTTTTAATATGACTGTGATTACTATTTTGAGCGGTTTGGGCTTGTGGATTTTGCAGGTGCAACTCCCTCTAGCTAATGCTCTTTTAGCAGGTTTATTAACGTTTATTCCTAATCTTGGCCCTACTTTAAGTGTTATACCACCAGCAGCACTTGCCTTACTTGATGCACCTTGGAAAGCAGGTGCAGTGATAGTTTTGTATATCCTTATTCAGCAGATTGAAAGTAACCTTCTGACACCTTTAGTTATGAAGCATCAGGTGTCTCTTCTACCAGAAATTACCTGGTTGTCACAGGTTGCTTTCGGCATTTTCTTCGGTTTTTTAGGTCTTTTACTGGCTTTGCCATTGGTAGTTGTGGCTCAAGTTTGGTTAAAGGAGCTTCTGGTTAAAGACATTCTCAATACTTGGCAGGAAGATGGAGAAGATAACCAAGATTCACCAATGGCTGAAAGCGAAGAAACTAGCACCTAGTTTAAATTTGAGTTAAGGAACATCCCACTTTTGTAAAAGCACTTGTGGAAGAACTACAAATTTTCTGCTAGCAAGAGCCAATGGGGACTCAGGAGAGTGAGGAGCTATAGAAACAGCAATTTATTGCGTTTCCGATTTATTAATTTATAACTCATAATTTTTCCTCCGCATCTTGCGGGATACTGATGTAAGTTTTCTGTCAAGCACTAGAACACTCTAAATATAAGTGATATCCTGCAAAGCGAAGTAAAGTCTTACTTTAAGTAGAGGTTAAAAATAGGTAAATGTTCTTATTTTTACCTCTAACTTATTGTTTTCCAGATAGACAGGCAGTAGTTCTACTGATTTTAGCTGTCTAGCTAAAATCAGCATCGTGCCAGTTTGTCAGATGCGATCGCATCTGAATTTCCAATTCTGCATCTTGCGTTTTCTACCACAAAAGAGGGTTCTATGGCAGGCTTATTTTTCTCAGAGTATGTTGAGGGCAGCAGTAACAACAAGGCTCTTGAAATCTACAACAGCACTGATGCGGCAATTGACTTGGCAGCAGATAGCTACGTGGTGCAGATGTATTTCAATGGCAGCACCACTGCTAATTTGACGATTTCTCTGACTGGCACCGTGGCAACCGGCGATGTGTTTGTTTTGGCTCAGAGTAACGCCAATGCAGCGATTTTGGCGCAGGCAGATCAGACAAATGGTGCAGGATGGTTTAATGGCGATGATGCGATCGTGCTGCGTAGGGGTGGAGCAAGTGGAACCATCATTGATGTAATTGGTCAAGTTGGCGTTGATCCGGGAACTGAATGGGGTAGCGGACTTACAAGTACAGCTGACAACACCCTCCGACGTAAAAGTAGCGTTACAACTGGGGATACCATCGAGAACAATGCCTTCGACCCCAGCATTGAATGGGATGGCTTTGCTACAGATACGTTCGACGATCTGGGAAGATATACTCGCAGCGACAACCCAACACCAACATCCTCGCTAAGTTTAAGTGTTTCCCCTGTTTCCTTCTCAGAAGCAGCTGGTGCAGATGCGGCTACTGGCACTGTGACTCGCACTGGGGATTTAACAAATCCGTTGACAGTCAACCTTGTTTCCAGCGATACGGGAGAGGCAACTGTTGCCACAACTGTCACCATTGCTGCAAATGAAGCATCGGCAAGCTTTGCGATCGCTGCGGTTGATGATGCCCTTATTGATGGCTCCCAAACGGTGACATTAACTGCCTCTGCGACTAACTTTACCAACGGTACGACCACCGTCACGGTCACAGATAACGATGCCACGGCAGGGAATATCCGCATCCGCGATATTCAAGGTGCTAGTCATACCTCACCGTACTTAGGGCAAAGTGTTTCTAACGTGGCTGGTATTGTCACTGCTGTTAGGTCTAATGGCTTTTATTTGCAAGATCCTGATCCTGATGCGGATGATGCCACCTCTGAGGGAATTTTTGTTTTCACGGGCATAAGACCCAGCGTCAGCGCTGGGGACTCCCTGTTGGTAAGCGGTAGTGTGAGTGAATTCACCCCAGGTGGTGCTAACTCCAACAACCTCTCAATTACTCAGATTGGTGTTGGTAATACGGGAAGAATTAACACCCTCTCAAGTGGCAATCCGCTACCTGCTGCGATTGTAATTGGTAGCGATCGCACGCCGCCGACACAGATTATCGATAATGATTCTTTCGCCCTCTTCGATCCTGCCCAAGATGGCATTGACTTCTATGAAAGTCTGGAAGGAATGCGGGTGCAGGTTAATAACGCTGTGGCAGTTAGTCCTACCAACGATTTCGGTGAAATCGCTGTCTTGGCTAACAATGGGGCGAATGCTGGCACTCGTACCGAGCGGGGCGGTATTATCATCCAGCAAGGGGATTTTAATCCAGAACGCATCATTATTGACGATCTGCTAGTTCCTAATGCGCCACAGGTGAATGTAAGCGATCGCTTCAACGGTTCGATTACTGGTGTCATCGACTATAGCTTTGGCAACTATAAACTGCTTAATACAACACCCTTGCCAACTGTCACTTCTGGTGGTATTGAGCGGGAAACTACCACGTTAATGGGGACTGAAGACCAGTTGACAGTAGCTAGTTTCAACGTCGAGAATCTTGACCCCAGCGATGGCAGCAAATTCGGCAGCCTTGCCAATTTGATTGTCAACAACCTGAAATCACCAGACATCCTGAGTTTGGAGGAAATACAGGATAACAATGGTGCCACAAATGACAGCGTTGTAGATGCCAACCTAACCTATCAAGCTTTGATAGATGCGATCGCAGCCGCAGGTGGCCCCACTTACGAATTCCGTCAAGTTAACCCAGCAGACGACCAAGATGGCGGTCAGCCTGGAGGTAATATTCGCGTCGGCTTCCTGTTCAACCCTGAGCGAGTTGACTTTGTAGATCGTCCTGGCGGCAATTCCACAACCAACACCACGGTAATTGATGGTAATGGTGCGGAACTTTCCGCCAGTCCCGGTCGCATTGTTGACACCGACCTCTCAGATGGTGATGCCTTTGCCAACAGCCGCAAACCGCTGGTCGGCGAGTTTATCTTCAACGGCAATCAAGTTTTTGTCATCGGCAACCACTTTAACTCTAAAGGCGGCGATCAACCACTTTTTGGCAGCAACCAACCACCAATACTCACCTCTGAGGCTCAACGTCTGCAACAAGCGGAGATTGTTAACAACTTCGTAGAAAGCATCCTCGCTGCTGATGCCAATGCCAATGTAGCTGTAATGGGTGATTTCAACGACTTTCAGTTCTCAGACCCATTGGAAGTATTGAAAGGGGATGACCTGATTAACCTGGTGGAGACTCTACCACTAAATGAACAATACACCTACGTGTTTGAGGGCAATTCTCAGGCACTCGATCACATCCTCGTAAGTGGCAATCTCCGCACCAGCGCGGCTGCTGAAATTGATATTGTGCATCTAAATGCCGAGTTTGCAGATCAACAAAGCGATCACGATCCGCTGGTGGCTCGTTTTACCCTTCCTACCCCAGTAATCAATGGCACTGCGAATGATGATGTGCTGACTGGCACTAACCGCAATGACACAATCGATGGCGGTGCTGGCAATGACACAATCGATGGCGGTCCTGGCAATGACACAATCAATGGCGGTGCTGGCAATGACACAATTAATGGCGATGCTGGCAATGACACAATCGATGGCGGTACTGGCTATAACGACCGGATATTTGGTGGTGACGGTAACGACACAATTATCGATCCCGATGGTGTAAACGCCGCTCACGGTAAGGCTGGCAACAACACGATTAACGTCACTTTCGCCGCTGGGTGGGACAATGACACCAACCCCAACAATGGCCCGCGTTCCGACGGGAAAATTAGTGGCGGTTATGGTGACGACAATATCACCGTGACCATGAACAATAGCAAGTTTTTCATTAACCTGCGAGGCGATGAACCAGTCACCAATCAGCCGCAAGATGGGAATGATGTTATTACCCTATTAGGCACTTATCAGAGTTCGGTTGTTGACATGAATGGCGGCAACGACACCTTTAACGGTGGCGTTGGTAGTGACAATGTATCTGGCGGTAACGGCATCGATATCTTAAATGGTGGTGCTGGCGGTGACAAATTATCTGGTGGGGATGGCAATGATAGTTTGATTGGCGGTGCTGGTGATGACTTGTTGGTCGGTGGTGCTGGCAACGATACTCTGACTGGAGACGCTGGAGGAGACAGGTTTGTGTTGGTAGCCGTTAATAATGGCATTGATACCATTGTTGACTTTATGGATGGTGAAGACCGAATTGGGTTGTCGGGTGGTTTGAATTTTGGGCAGTTGAACATTACACAAGGCACGGGTGGTAATGTCAACGACACGCTGATTAGCCTCAAGAGCAATGATGATCTTTTGGCAATCCTAACCGGGGTAGAATCCACCACTCTCAATGGTGCGGATTTCACGATGGTATAAAGGATAACTGTAGGTTGCGTGGCAATACCTATTGGTTAACCTCTCCCCAACCCCTCTCCTAAAAGGAGAGGGGTTTCTGATTCCCCGTTCCCTTGTAGGGGGTTAGGGGGTTAGGTCTTTGATTCGCCTTTAGCAGCTTCAGGTCGCGAAACCCAAAAATGGCGATCGCGCGTTTTCTCTAGAGAAAACGCGCGATCGCCATAAATTTTCTGCTCGTCAAACACAAATTATAAATATTCCGAAAATACACTGAAGGCGGGGGTATAAACACTTGTGTAGACTCGTACTGGCACACAGTCAATCAGTTCTCACAAAACATCTACCCAGATACATAAAAATATGGCTCCCATCGTTGCGATCGCTTCTGGCACCAATCCTCGCGAAACCGGGTCAACTATTGGCAAATTTCTCCTCACCCTCAGCGAACCTGCCCCAGATGGCGGACTGACTATCAACTACACCGTGGCTACTGATCTAACTGCTGCTACTCCAGGTGTAGACTACACCGCTTTAACAGGTAGCATCACCATTGCAGCCGGGGCGACTACTGCCTTTATTGATATTGTCCCTCTTGATGATGCTTCTCTTGACCCTGGCGAAACCGTAGGAATCACCTTAGCTGATGGTACAGGTTACACCATCGGTACTGCCAACACAGCCAGCTTCACCATTACAGACAACGACGGCACTCTAGGTAATGACACCCTCATTGGCAGTGATGGAAATGACATCATCAATGGCGGCGCAGGCAATGACAGCATTGATGGAGGTGCAGGCAATGACAGCATTGATGGAGGAGACGGCAACGACATTCTCGATGGGGGCGAAGGTGCTGATAATCTCCGAGGTGGTAACGGTAATGATGTTTACATAATTGATAGTCCAGGGGACATTATTTCTGGTGAGATTGAAGGTACTTTGGGGGGATGGGACAAGGTAAAATCCAGCGTTAGTTATCAGTTAGGAACCGGACTGGAAAAGCTGAAATTAACTGGTTTTGCGGCAATCAGCGGCACGGGGAACAACTTCAACAACACCATCATTGGCAATAATTTTAATAACCAACTCACAGGTCTTTCTGGCGACGACACCCTGAGTGGCAGGGGCAGCGATGACCGTCTTGATGGGGGAGAAGGTGATGACCTTCTCCGGGGTGGAGATGGTAACGACACCCTAATTGGCGGCATTAACTCCACCAGCCCCAGCCCCATTAGTGACAACGACATCCTGCGTGGGGGAGAAGGCAATGACACTCTGGATGCAGGAAACGGCAACGACTTCCTTGATGGTGGTGAAGGCTTCGACATTCTCCGGGGTGGTAACGGTAATGATGTTTACATCGTTGACAATACTCAAGACAGGATTGAACTGGAAACCGAAACTGCTATAGGTGGGATTGACCGGGTAGAATCCAGCGTTAGTTGGACTTTGGCTCCTGGGCTGGAAAATCTAACTTTAACTGGTTTTGCTCCCAGCAGCGGCACAGGTAACAATCTTAACAACATCATCATCGGCAACGATTTTGATAACCAACTCTGGGGCAATTTTGGCAACGACACCCTAACTGGGAATGGAGGCATTGACCGCCTGGATGGGGGAGATGGTAATGACACTCTGGATGGGGGAGATGGTAACGACACCCTAATTGGCGGCATTAACTCCACCAGCCCCAGCCCCATTAGTGACAACGACATCCTGCGTGGGGGAGAAGGCAATGACACTCTGGATGCAGGAAACGGCAACGACTTCCTTGATGGGGGAGAAGGCTTCGACATTCTCCGGGGTGGCAACGGTAGCGATGTTTACATCGTTGACAATACTCAAGACCGGATTGAGTTGGAAACCGAAACTGCCATAGGTGGGATTGACCGGGTAGAATCCAGCGTTAGTTGGATTTTGACTCCTGGGCTGGAAAACCTAACTTTAACTGGCTTTGCTCCCAGCAGCGGTACGGGTAACAATCTTAACAACATCATCATCGGCAACGATTTCGATAACCAACTCTGGGGCAATTTTGGCAACGACACCCTAACTGGGAATGGGGGCATTGACCGCCTGGATGGTGGAGAAGGTAACGATACACTTGATGGGGGAGATGGTAACGACACCCTAATTGGCGGCTTAAACAGCCCAAACTTCTTGATTGACAACGACATTCTTCGGGGAGGAGAAGGCAATGATCTTCTTGATGGAGGAGCAGGCAATGATCTTCTTGATGGAGGAGTAGGTGCTGACACTCTTCGAGGCGGCAATGGTAGCGATGTTTACATCGTTGACAGTATTTCTGACCGGATTGAGTTGGAGATAGATTCCGCTATAGGTGGGATTGACCGGGTAGAATCCAGCGGTAGTTATCAGTTAGGAACCGGACTGGAAAATCTAACTTTAACTGGTTTTGCTCCCAGCAGCGGCACGGGTAACAACCTTAACAACATCATCATCGGCAACGATTTCGATAACCAACTCCGGGGCGATTTTGGCAACGACACCCTAACTGGGAATGGAGGCATTGACCGCTTGGATGGGGGAGATGGTAATGACACTCTGGATGGGGGAGATGGTAATGACACTCTGGATGGGGGAGTGGGAAGCGATCACTTGATTGGTGGTATTGGTAACGATGCTTACATGGTAGATAATGCCACTGACATCATTGTTGAAGATGTCAATGCTGGTACAGATACCGTCATTTCTTCCGGCACCTGGACGCTGGGTGAGAACCTGGAAAACCTGATCCTAAATGGGGCAGACGCGATTAACGGTACAGGAAACAGCCTGAACAACTCGATCTCCGGGAATGGTGCCGACAACACTCTTGACGGTGGAAGCGGTAATGACATTATCAATGCTGGAGGCGGTGATGACATCCTAGTTGGTGGACTCGGCAATGACACCCTTAATGGTGGTGCTGGTAGCGATCGCTTTGTCTTTAATGCTTCAAATCAAGGTATTGACAATATCACTGATTTTGTGGTGTCAGATGATACTATCGAAGTGTCTGCGGCAGGTTTTGGTGGTGGGCTAATTGCCGGGGCAGCGATCGCACTGGATCAGTTCGTAATAGGATCAACGTCTGTCGATGCTAGCGATCGCTTCATCTACAACAGCACTAATGGTGCATTGTTGTTTGATGCAGATGGTACGGGAGCGATCGCGCAAATACAAATAGCCACCCTCTCTACTGGTCTTGCCCTAACTAACGCCGATCTTGTCGTCATATAGTATAGGTGTAACAATCTAACCCAGCTGCCGCCATAGCTAAAAGTTGATGGGTAGGAGCAAATTATCTTAGCTACTACTCATACGTAGGTACTTGCTGCTATAGTCGCTAAGTCTGGGCTGATTAGGTTTAAAAGTTATTCAGTATTAACACTGAATAACTTTTTTGGTACTTATACAGCACTTACTGAGGCAGATGTGGTTTGTGTAGTGGCAAAATGTAGTCTGAGTGAATTTTCGCAGTTCTAACTATGAGTAATTATTTGGACAGGATATGACTATAGTTCTGCAAGTAGGCGATCGCTCGATTACTGCCGAGGAAATTATTCCCTTACTAGCTAGTTATCGGCTCCTACCTCAGTTATTACGCGAACTTATTATTGACTCTGCGATCGCTTCTATCGAATGTACGCCAGAGGAAATAACCCGTGTCAGCCAGCAATTGCAGCAGCAAAATTCTCAGGGAATGGCTCCAGAACAAGCCATACGAGGGTTAAAGATTGAAAAGTTTAAAGCTGCGACCTGGAGTAATAAAGTAGAACCTTACTTTTTAAAGCGCAAAGGACAGCTAGATAAAATCATTTATTCCTTGATTAGAACTCAAGACCTGGGTATTGCACAAGAACTGTATTTCCGCATTCAAGAAAAAGAGCAGTCTTTTGCCGAACTAGCGAGAGAATATTCCCAAGGGCCGGAGGCTCAAACAGGCGGTTTAATTGGCCCTGTGGAGTTAAGTGTACCCCATCCCACCCTAGCTCAGATACTTAGCAAAAGTCAGCCCGGTCAACTATTGCCACCGACTCGTTTAGGCGAATGGCTGGTGATTGTACGAATGGAAAAATTTATTCCGGTTCAATTGGATGATGCCACGCGACAGCGATTAATTGATGAATTATTTAGCACCTGGCTACAAGAGCAAGTTAATAATTGTTACCAGTCATTAGCTATTAGTCATTAGTCCTTAGGATCTAATTATTATTTACTATAAGCTTCAGCTAATAGGCCCTGACCCAGAACCAGTAATTAATAAATAATAAGAAATGACATACACTAGAATCAATATTCAAGAATTTTTATTAAAATTATCTCCTTTCGATCAACTGCCAATTGCTGACCTAGAAAAGCTATCGGAAAAATTTGGGTTATTGCGATATCGTATGGGGCAAGCAATTTTATTGCGGGAAAAAATGCCTGCCCAAGTTACTATTCTCTATGAAGGGCAAGCGCGTCTATTGGGGTACGATCCTTATAACCAGATGGCGGTGACACTGCAACGGCTAGAACCCGGTGAAGTGCTAGGTTGGGTTGGGTTGATCCGGGGTACGCCTTGTGAGACTGCGATCGCATCTACAGAAACTCTTTGTCTAACTCTCAGCGCAGGGGATTTTTTGGCTTTACTAAAACAACATCCCCACTTAGCTGCTGCTTTTCAAAATCGCTGTTCTTTGATAGAAGTTTTTGACTTACTAAGCGTCTACTTACAACAGCGAGCTGATAGCGAAACACTCTTGAAAGCAGCGGGTGTGTTAAATCTTAAAGACCTAACCTTAAAAGCTTATTCAGAATCAGTAATTCGCAATTTACCTGGTGATAGAAACTCTTTGGATTCTAACCGGATGTGGTTAGTTAGTAACAGTAGTTTACAGCAGTTGTCTGTAGGCGATTGCCTAAGCTTTGATGATATATCTTCCCTGAAAACAGAAGCATCCAGTCAAATTCGTTTGGTAGGCTTACCTGATCTTTTAGGTTCGCCAACTCAATCAGCTATAATCCCAAATCAAAAATCAGAAATCCAGGATCGGGAAGATATTCCTTATGCTCCCGACACACCCTCTGAACTAGAATCAGTCGAGAACACTTTTCAAAAATCAGCGAAACGCCAGAAATATCCTTTTGTGCGAGGTAGCGGCACATTAGAAGCTGCTGTAGCTTGTTTTCAGATGCTTTCCTTGCATCTAGGTCTGCCCTTTCGCAAAGACGTAATCAAGAGAATTTTAGCCAGCCAATTAGATAGAACGGGTAGCCTTTCTTTACCAGTTTACGGTGCAGTAGCTGAATTGATGGGGTTGACAGCTCAACTAATTAATGTGCCTGCTAATGCCGTAAGTCGTCTGCCAGAACCAGCAATAATTCTCTGGCAAGATAGCGCCGCAATTCTCTACGAAATTAGCCAGAAAGAAATAGTTTTCGCAGTGCCTGAAATAGGCATCTTACGACAAAAACCCGCTGACTTTATTCAAAATTGGGGGTCGGAAGGGCAGGTACTGCTGCTTAAGACTAATCGAAATACTCCCAAAGAACGTTTTAGCCTGCGTTGGTTTTTACCTTCAGTTTATCGTTATCGGCAAGTGCTAACAGAGGTATTTGTCGCCTCTTTTTTCGTGCAATTATTTGGGTTAGCTAACCCTTTAATTACTCAAATTATTATAGATAAAGTTCTAATTCAAAATAGCCCAGACACATTGCAAGTTTTGGGCGTGTTTTTAGTGGTGATGGCTATTTTTGAAGCCGTCCTCACCAGTTTGCGAACTTACTTATTTGTAGACACTACAAATCGCATTGACATAGCGTTGAGTTCGGAAATTATTGACCACTTACTGCGGTTGCCTTTGCGATACTTTGAACGGCGACCTGTGGGCGAATTATCAACTAGAATCAATGAATTAGAAAATATCCGTCAATTTTTAACGGGAACAGTTTTAACTGTTGCGCTGGATGCGGTTTTTTCTGTAATTTACATCGTAGTAATGGCGATTTACAGTTGGCTGCTGACGTTGGTTGCTTTAGCCACCATACCTCTGTTTGCATTGCTAACTATGCTGGTTTCTCCCATCGTCCGGCGACAGTTGCGTAGTAAAGCTGAACGCAATGCAGAAACGCAATCTTATTTAGTAGAAGTTTTATCAGGTATTCAAACAGTAAAAGCTCAAAATATTGAACTGCGATCGCGCTGGCAATGGCAAGAACGATATGGGCGTTATGTGAGTGCTGGTTTTGAAAACGTTTTGACTTCCACAACGGCGGGCGCTACTAGTAATTTTCTGAACAAACTTTCTAGTTTGTTGGTGCTTTGGGTGGGAGCTTATTTAGTGCTGCAAGGTAAATTATCTCTGGGGGAATTAATTGCATTTAGGATTATTTCTGGCTACGTCACAAGTCCTTTATTGCGCTTAACTCAACTGTGGCAAAACTTCCAAGAAACAGCTTTATCTTTAGAACGTCTTAGCGATATTTTGGATACGCCGCCAGAAGCCGATGAACTAGATCGCAAAAATATTCCGATGCCAGTAATTCGGGGAGATGTAAAGTATGACAATGTATCTTTCCGCTTTAATCCGACTGGGCCACTACAACTAAATAATATTAGTGTAAAGTTTCCGGCTGGGGCGTTTGTAGGAATTGTCGGGCAAAGTGGTTCAGGTAAAAGCACGTTGATGAAGCTTCTACCTCGTCTTTATCCACTCGAATCTGGTCGGATTCTGGTTGATGGCTATGATATTACTAAAGTAGAACTTTATTCTATTCGCCGTCAGATTGGAATTGTGCCGCAGGATACGCTGTTGTTTGAAGGTACAGTTCAGGAAAATATTGCTTTAAATGCTCCTGATGCTAGCGCTGAAGCAATTATTGAAGCTGCAAGAATTGCGGTTGCTCATGACTTTATTATGGACTTGCCGAATGGTTATAATACTAACGTTGGGGAACGGGGTTCAGCACTATCTGGGGGACAAAGACAGCGGATAGCGATCGCTCGTACTATTTTGCAAAACCCAAACTTGTTAATTTTAGATGAAGCAACCAGCGCTCTAGACTATAATGCTGAGCGACAAGTGTGTTTGAATTTAGCAGAAGCTTTTCGGGGTCGCACGGTATTTTTCATTACTCACCGTCTTACCACAATTAAGAACGCCAACATGATTTTGATGATGGATCAAGGCTCAATTGTGGAACAAGGAACTCATGAACAGTTAATGGAAATGAAAGGTCGTTATTACTGCCTTTATCAACAACAAGAAGCACAATTATAATCAAAGGCAAAAAACAAGAAATATTCGTTTCCAGTCTCTGTAACGAATAAGGGGAGGCTCTGACTCCCTCCGTAATTCATGAGGCTCAGTCTTATAAACTGCATTCCCAAGATCAGCCTGCAAACGGGAAATTTTATTTTACTTAACACTCAGCATTTTTTATGATGAATCAACAGAACGGTACAAATTCCAATAATCGGCCCGCAGCTGCATCAGAAGCCAAATCTGAATTGGAAAAATTGTATCCCCAACCCTCAAATAAGAACTTAAAATATACTCATAATAGTAAATTTGAACAACCTGTAATTCTCCGGCAATCGCCTATGTGGTCGCGGGCAATTGTCTGGGGAATTATCGGTGTAACAACATTCAGCTTTGTATGGGCATCTGTTGTCAAAATTGAGGAGGCTATCCCAGCACAAGGCAAACTAGAACCTCAAGGTGCAGTTAAAGAAATTCAAGCGCCTGTGGGAGGTGTTGTAAGGACAATTCACGTTGAAGATGGACAGAGGGTTAAGCAAGGTGAATTGCTTTTAAGTCTGGATACAACTGCTGCTCAAGCTCAAAAAAATTCCCTGGATAATATTTTCCAAGCCTTAATTCAGGAAAATCAATTTTATCGAACTATACTGAATGGACAGAATTCGCCAGCCAGAATAGAACAAGCGATCGCGCAACTTAACTTACCGCCAGAAATCGCCTCCCTCACCAAAAGCCGTTCTGCTCTAGCATCGGAAAATAAACTCTATCGCACTCAACTTACAGGTTCTTTTCAAGGCGCAGACTTAACACTTGAGCAACAAGCACGTCTTCAGTCAAGTTTAGAAGAATTAAAGTCTCGCACTGTTGCTGCTGAATTGGAAGTTAAACAATTAGAAAGGCAACTGAGCCAGAATGAGTTACAGCTAGCAAACGCTAAAAATGTTTTAGTTGTAAACGAGCGAATTTTTAACGATTTGAAACCTTTAATGAAAGACGGGGGAATTTCCCGAATTCAGTTTTTAAGACAGCAACAAGAAGTTGGAACCCGTCAGGCTGAAGTGAACCAACTGCTACAGGAAGAGGAACGTTTGCGGTTTGCGATCGCGCAAGCCAAAGAAAAGCAACAAAACACCGTTTCCCTTTCCAAAAAAGACTTGTTTTCGCAGATTGCTGACAACGAGAAAAAACTTGCTGAAATTGATGGTCAGTTGAATAAAGCAATGGTGGAAAACGACAAACGGCTTGCTGAAATTAAAAGTCAATTGAGCCAAGCCCAGCTAACTTTAAAATATCAGGAAATTAGATCGCCTGTAAATGGAGTTGTATTTGATCTACAGGCTCATACACCAGGTTTTGTCGCTACCACTAGCGAACCAATTCTTAAAATAGTTCCTAGCGAAAATCTCATAGCCAAAATTTTTATTACCAATAAAGACATCGGTTTTGTAAAAGCTGAAGATAAAATGCAAGTAGATGTCAGAATAGATTCTTTTCCCTTTAGTGAATTTGGTGATATTAAAGGTGAGTTAATTTCTATTGGTTCAGATGCTTTACCACCCACTGAAATTCGTCCTTTCTACAGTTTCCCTGCCAAAATTCGCCTAGACCAACAAT
Source organism: Trichocoleus sp. FACHB-6 (assembly GCF_014695815.1). Taxonomy (NCBI): domain Bacteria; kingdom Bacillati; phylum Cyanobacteriota; class Cyanophyceae; order Leptolyngbyales; family Trichocoleusaceae; genus Trichocoleus; species Trichocoleus sp. FACHB-6. Next base: position 363 of record NZ_JACJOY010000096.1, on the reverse strand, counting down.
TTATTGTGATTAATGGTCGGCAAATGCCACTACAATCAGGGATGTCATTAAGTGCAAATATAAAAGTACGCAAGCGGCCAGTTATCAGCATCTTTACAGATTTGTTTATCCAAAAAATTGAGAGTCTGAAGTTTGTTAGATAACTGAAACACAAAGGCAATATTAAGGTGGATATTCCTAGTCCACAAGCTTTCATCTGAGTAAGGTATTTGACTATGCTCATAGTCAAACCATTGTCAAAGCTAGATTAAGAGGATGTTTTAAAAGTCGGTTAGATAGCAAAAAAGCTCACTCAGTGTAAGCTGCGAATATGTAGTACACAGCACTGAGAGAGCGTTATGAGTAAAGCTTACCCCAGTAATT
>NZ_JACJOY010000095.1:0-9084 GCF_014695815.1 Trichocoleus sp. FACHB-6 | reverse complement strand
AGCATAATTATCAGGATGAAGGCAGTCCCAAAAGAATGATGTTGCTGAATTTTTACCAGGAAGCGTTCAAGGAGCAAGATGGGTGATTTTAGCGGCTTAATAAGGCGTTTGATAGACGGTTAGAGATATTTTAGTTGAGGTTAGCAATAGGCTTGGGGAAAATGCAAGCTGAAATCTGTTGATTTTGAACAGTTAGAGAATTTTAGAAATCTAACATAGGATTATTCCGGATACCTTTATCTTTTAATGTCAGTCTAAACTATGAATGATAGTTCCGGTGGTGCATCCAATCAGCAGTCATTTTTGACTACTAAAGTTAAAATATTCTCTCTAATAGTCATGCTCATCGGCTTGTTAATATTAATGCCTGAATTTTTCCGCTGCCAATGGGCTGAGTGGCTAAGCCAATGGCACCTAAAATCTTTGCTGCTTTTGGGAGATTTTTATTTATTTTTTGTTTTTCTCTGTCAATGGCCGTCTTGGTGGTCAATTCATTCAGATAACTATTCATCTCGAAAAATTATTTTAGGCATATTGCATTCTGTAGTTTGGGCAGTAGTTTTATGTATTCTTATCTCTCCTCTTATAGGTCTATTTGGGGGTTTTCTTCCAAAAACATATACTTTTTTGAAGTCGGGAGTTGCCTTAATAGGACTCAATTTCTCTTTTTTCAAACAAATCAATGCACGGGAAAGAAAAAAAGCTTTAATTCCTTGGGGAATTAGTTCAGTGATTTGCTTAGCTGTTTTTTTTAGCGAAACTCCTTATATTACACCAATAAGCTTTAATTCAAAATTAGCCGATTTTGAAGCGGTAGTCGCTTTAGTAGATTCAGGAAAATTGGTTCCTGATCCTTCTTATCAGTCTGCTAAGCTTCCCTGCAAATATAGCTATCTTGCAAATGAAGGTAGAAAAGACACCAGGGGAAGCATCAAAATTACTAAAGAAGGGGAGACAACAATCATTAAATTCTGGCAACGGCAGTATGGACTTGATAGGAATGACCTTGTTATTTACAGGTCAGACAATAAAGATATTACTGTCTCTAGTTCATATTCTGATGAAATTGTTAAACTAAAAGACCATTGGTTTTGGAACATCTTAAGACGTTGAAATTACTAAGTTGGCAAGAGATATTTTCGACAGAAACTTAATGAACACAAAAACTGATATTATCCTAAAACTCAGGAAATTTTTACCAGTTATCAGAGATTGCAGCATTATTTAGCAGCGATTATTTTATATGCGATAGAGGCAGCAGGCGGGGTCATTGGAAGAGTTGTGCAAGCTAAAAAGTTAAACTTGATTTTAAATTTATATAGTTGATTTCTGCTAGCTCTATGTTGAAACATCAAAAGCTATAAAAGTCCCAATTGGGACAACATTTTTGAAGGCGATTTTACTTCCCAGAAAAAAGCCCCGTTACATTGCGGGGCTTAATTAAGCTTGGTATATCATCCATCAGCAGATACTCACTCAGCTAGTTCTATCATCTTTACTCAGAGCTTCAGAAATTGAAGTAAGGGCGCTGCAAATTTCTGTCTTCATCGCCTTAGCTTTATTTCTTATGCCCTGAGTATTCTCTTCCAAAGCCGTCAAATCAGTATTGATTTTGGTGATGTAATCCAGAGATGACTGAATCCGAATAATTTGAGATTCTATAGCATTGCAGTCAAGTGTTGAATTAAATGCTTGTTGAGCAGCTAATTGTTGTCGCACAATTAGAAACTGAATCGCTACCGTAAGCAGTTCGTGTGTCGTTGCTACCCATATCCCTTGAGAGCAGAATCCCTCTGCCCATTCTCCAATTTCAGTAGCTAATCCTTGACGGGTGCGGCTCAAAAAGATAGCAGCTTTCGCTTCATACGACCTCATCGCCTTCGCTAATTGTTCAGAAATTAGTTTGCGACCCCATCGGTCAGAAGGTCGGTTACGCACCTCAATTATTATTGATAGTTCTGTGGCTGCTATCGAGTGGGAACTCAGTTTGATGAGAATATCACCCGGCTGATTCTTCTTGGCGACGTAATGCACCTCAGCTCCACACAACTTAGCCCAATCTTGCAGTTCCACAACTACAGCTTCTTCATAGGTAGCTCCTTTAGCAATCGTCTGCTCTAGCACTGATTCCACCAGTTCTTGTTCTCGAAACTCTTGAGCTAATTTTTCGACTTCTAAAGCTAACGGTGCAATAGCCTCTGCTACTACTGCCTTAACAGATGAAGCCAAAGCACCGTTGGGGGTAGTAACGTCTGCTATAGCAACATTAAATGCTCCCTGCACTGAATCTGAACGTTTGTCGTCCAACAAGTCTTGAATCTTTTTCAACACACTACCCAGAACCGAGGATGGCTTAGAGGGGTCAATATCTTTAGCAAGCAAGGTTCTGACTTCTTTCACTTGGTCTGTCAGAACAGTTTGAGTCAGCTTAATGGTGTGCTGCACCGGAGCGAGTAGCTGACCGTCTTTCGTGCCAATCTGATGGACTAATTGTTTCTCAATCGTTTCTGGAATGACTGCAACAGCTTGATGAAACTCAGATAGCAGAGACTCCATCTGCCGTTTCACAAAATCAACGTCGCTACGGGTTTGAGTTCTCTGTAAGCAGAGGAAGCCAATTTCAACCGCACTCAAGCAAGCACGTTCGCGTTCAGATTCGGGAAGAAGTTGTAGGTAGTTCAAGGCATCTGGCAAGAGAACTTCTAAATCGTGAATCAAGATTCGGTCATTAAGTAGCTGAATTTTTTCGATTAATTGAGGAGTGTTTAAACTCTCTGAAGGTTTTTTACCATTCGTGGTTGACATTGATTAATTCTCCATTTATTTAAAGGCTTCAGGGCAACATAATGCTCTTTGATTTCAGATACAAGGGGTTTAAGAAGAACTTGATACTGAATCACGACCAACTACTGTTGTGGGAAGTTAGGCGGAAGTGTAATCTGTCCAGTTTTCACCAATTCAATGAATTGATTCAGCAAGTCAAGTTGCCTGAGCAGATGAGGTAAATTCTGCGGTCTTCGAGTAAAGTTAGTTCCCCAGTTTTTAATTGTCTGTGAACTCAAGCCAGTTGCTTTCACTAGAGAGTTAATGCAACTTTTTCGATAGCCTTTATTCGGGTTTGCTTTTACCCAACGAGTACAGTAATCTATCGGCTCTAGCGGTATTTGGCGAAAAGCTTCTATCCTCTTCTCAAAGTCGGAGCTTTGAGAACGGCTGACAGTGTCCATTTATTTCTAGTTAATAAGGTTGATTGAGTTGTGGCGAACCCTTTAAAATGGGTTGTTAAATTGCATCATCTGCTTATGCCTAAGTGGAACCGTAAAAGGCTGTAGTTTTCATTTATTTAGACACTCGGATTGCGTTTTCGGATACTACTTCTAGTCCTCTTCCGTCAATCTTCCGTCAGACGAATGCCGCAACAGAGTCCAAAACAAAATCCAAGCAGCATACCTTTGTGCAATTCCTTCGGCTGAATTAACAGGACTATGAAACCGAAAGCACAGCCGACAGCGATAGTTCCCATTGCAATATTCTTAATCCGCCTGCGAGTTCTGCGTCTCATTGCTGCCTTCCGCATCTAATACTTGAATTGTTGCTTTGGCTATCTTCCCAACTAATTCGTCTGGCAACTGCTGCAAGATTTCGGTAATTGCTTCTGGGCTAGATTCCCATAATCGATTAGAAAGAGATTCAATTATTAGTTCTCGTCGTGTTGGGCGTTGGATTAAGTTAGTTTGCATCGTTTCCTCCATCCGTCCAGATAATTAACCCTCTCGCGTCGAGTTCATTTAAACTAACAGCGTTAATTTCCTCTACCACTTCATCTGGAAGTAGCTGGATAATTAATTCAATCAATTGAGCCAAAAAATCATTCATATTTATCCTCTGGTTTTAGTTAATTTTTCATTGGTCACAGCAGGTAACACAAAGGTCACGGATTGGTCAGCGACAGGTCACAGGTCACGAGTGTTACCAGAACGTGTGACCGCTGTGACCCCTGCTGTATAAGGCTGTGACCTCATGTGACCGTCTGTGACCGGGTAAGTGATTTGGAGCTTTTTACCCGGTTTCTCGGATTTGGTCACAAGGTCACATCCACCGTAAATCCACCATCCTCGTTTACTTTCGCTAGTCCTTCTGCAACCAGTTCATTAATGAGTAAAAGAACCTCATCCGAAGTATTGGTAAATTTTTGGAGTGCTTTACACATCGACCTAGCGCGGTTAATTTTCACCCATTTCTTACCCGCGAACCAAGTCAATAAAAGCTCTTTGGCTTTAGCGTTGTCGTGAATTATTTCTGTCACTTCGTCAGGTTCTTCTGCTTGTGCTGGAGCGTCAATGTCAAACTCAAGGCTAAAGATGCGATTAAGGTATTCAGGTGTATATCCCTCTAACTTTATCCGTACCGACTGACCGGGCTTGTAGTGCCGTAAATCTGGCAGTAAGGCGACGCGACTAGGCTCTAGGGTTGTGAAGATAATTGGACGCTGATTATCCTTAGAGATTGGTTTGAGTTCTTTAAATGTTGCTAGCAGTGCTGCCCTTTCTTCCTCATCGGCAACCATATCTTTATTACCAATCATGTTATTCAGCACTCCGTAAGACTCATTAATGCTGCCGAACTCATCTACTGAGTAATTCCCTAATCCAACGAGATTAAAGTTTTTACGGCTATTACGGTCTGCCTTCATGCCAATGGCAGCTAAGTTAAAGCTTTGTAAATCCACAACTAAACAGACATTTAGCTCTCTTCCGTTGTAGATAATGTCTGCTAATTTGGTTAAATATTTGGAGCTTTTAACAAGTTCCTCATTCTTTAATTCTTCTAGTGCCTGATTGATACTTAGCCAATCTGCGAGAATTAATCGCACTGGCTGCAAGTCGGTTCTAGCGTTTTCAGGCAACCTGCGGCGTTTGTCGTAGATGCCGTGAATATGGTCAATTCCTTTGAGTGCTGCTGATGGGTCAAGCGCATCAAATAAAATTACTCGCCCTTTTTTATCCAATCCGCAGAATGAATCATTTTTCTGCGCGATTGCCCAAATTTCTGCATTCGGGTAGCGTCCTTGAAGCTTTGTCAAAAGGTATAACTCAGTGACAGACTTACCAGCTCCGGTACTTCCCACAATTAAAGTAGAGCGGCAAGAGCCTACAAGTCCATCCAAGATTGCCATGCCGATTGTTTCGGAATCTTTATTTAAGACGGTGCCAGATAGACCTTCTGAGGTTTGATTACTAGATGCCGGAGAAATATTTACTTGTTGTTCGGCTGGTTTAGCCTCTTCAATTTGGTTACTTGTATCAAGTGAATCATGTCCATCAAATAACGGTTGGTCATAAGGTTCCAGCGTCGCATAACTCAATTCAGCAGCTTGTAACATTGCCTGTTGATTAAAGGCTTCCAAATCTGCCTGTGCCTGAATGCGTAGTTTTTGAAAATTTACTCCTTCCCAAACGCTTTGATATTTATATTTCTTCTCCTCTTGAGCCGCCAAGCTTCTTGCTAAAGTCATTGACACCCAAAATCCAGCTACCGAAATAAATGCGCCGCTCAATTTCCATCCCGCTGCACCTGGTTCTCGCCGCACATTTCTAGCAGAGGAATTTAATTTAATCCAGTCTGGGACTGAGCGTTCGACACATCCGTTAGTAGTGGGTTGACAGTAGATTAGCTTTCCATCGAAATAACCTGCTGTGCCTACTGCTGAACCAATTACTCCCAATCCAAAAGCGCAGAACATTACTATTTTGGAGTTCATTTTCTAACCCTCCAGAGAGTTGCAAGGCACACTAAAAGAGTTGGGAGTGAAACCAGAAGTAACGGATTAAGAACTGCAACGATGGAAACCACTGCATCCCAAAATCCTGCAATTGTTGACGCGGCGATCGCCAATCCAATTACCGCACTTTCACGTCTATCTTTTCCTAATGCCAGCGCAATGTATCCAGCAGTTAAACCTAGCAACATCGCATAAGCTATCAACATCCCAGGCACTAGGCGAGATAGCAGTGCTAGAGCGACACCACCGGAGAAATACAAGCAAAATTCCGATATATTTCCAGCCGCTTTGTAAAACCTGGATGTGCTGGATTCTGACTCGGTATTTTCAAGAAATTCAGCCTCGGATTGAGGCTGATTGTCGTGTGGGTTGAACATTATCTCGCCTTAATTATTTACCTGAGAACCAATCACCTAGCCCTTGCCAAAAGCCTTTTTTACTGGCGCTCTTGGTGCCGTTATTCAGTAAATCTTTCCGCTCCTCAGATTCCTTTCTCACCTGTTCTGCCAGTGCTTCACGCCGCTCCATCTGCGGAATCTTTTCTTGAGTGCGACGTGCGCTAATTTGATGCCGCCGCTGTACTAATTGCAGTGCGGTCTGAAAATCTAGACGCTCCAGGCTGAGTGCGCTACGGCTTTCAGATTCAAGTTTGAGAACTCCATGTCGTGCTTTATCACCCATCAATTTAAGATGGTTCTCATAGCCTTTGCTGACTAGAAAAACATCTAGTATTTTCTGGTCGATTTTCTTGGCTCCTGCTGCCGCTTCTTTCTGCGTGTTGGCTACAAATTCCTCGTACTTGACTTGACCTTGAATCAATGTTGAAAAGTGTTTCTCTAAAATTGGAAGCACTTCAATCAACCTGTCCATCGCCTGCGCTCTATCAGCAAATTCTGCAAGCTCTTGGTCGCTCATCTCAGGGATGCGCTTTAGGTCAATGCCATAGTAGTTTTTAGTTAATCCTGCAATCCGGTCATCAATGGCGTGAACCTTATGTACGCCTGAGTTCTTACCGGAATACTTAACAATCGCACCGCCTCTTTTTCCGAATTCCATATTTTCTCCTTGGTTAAGTAGGTAGCCCTCAAGTAACGGCTGAGGGCAGTGTTCTTATTGATTGAACCCGCGCAATTTATCAATCATTTCGTTTGTGCGCTGTTCTCGCTGTTGGCAGATGCCGAGCGTCTGGTTTAACTTCTGCGCTTGGGTATAAGTGGAGAACAATTGCCAACCCAAAAAGACTGTTAGCAGCGCCATTGGGAGAGTAAAATTATCGTCTTTCACGCTTCTGTCTCCTCATTCATATTCTGAGCTTCTGCTAAAAAGTCTTCGTACCAAGCTCGGTCTTCAATGAGTGCTGAAACGTGATACTCCACTTGTGGAATAACTTCAAATAAATCAGAAAAATCAAGTTCAGGGTCGTCATCATCAAGTGCGATGCTGGCAGCTTTCTGGTTAAATTCTTGCTCCCATTCCGCTTGTGCTTCACGGAGATTTTCTAACTTACTGGGATGGGTGAATGTCGTACCAGATTCAGCAGTTATTTTGTAGGAAAGCCAACTCATTTAATTTCCTCCTGGCACTGCGCGATATGTCTCTTTTCCTGTGGTGTCGGTTCGTAATTTTCAAGTTGCTGTTTGGCTAACGCAACGGAAGCGAGGGCGGCGAATTGGTAATTAGCTCCCTTGGCGACTAGCTGCCTATAAATTTCGTGCTTAAGCTTATGGGTTTCTGGATTCATGAGCTTTTAATCCCCGCACAAGCGTTATAAATGCGGCGAATTATCTCAGCCTGGGGAAGTGTTTGGATGAGCGCGATCGCTTCGTCATTCATCCCTTGCGACCAATATTCAGCCAATTCACAAGCGACTTCTAAACTAATGCCGTGCGGTAGTGTCTGCCCTTCTACGAAACCAACGCCATAAACTCTGTTGTGATCTATGCGGCGTTGGATTGCCGTCTGGATGTCATGTATCATTATTGAATTGCTCCATTACGTGATGTTTTGGGGACAGTGCCAGCGTCGTAGTTTCTCAGGCTCCTGACTGCTGGCACTTTTGATTTATGCCGCCTCATTTTCAAATAAATCGCCAAGTTCAGCATCAAAACTAAAATCATCTGCCTTGCTCTGATTAGAGCCGAGTGCTGGTAATTCACCTCCTTGATTTAGCGGTACAACTTTGTTATTGCCACCGCTAGGAACCAACCCCATCACCCAGCTAAACAACTTTGCAAACGGAACTTGTTTAGCCATTGATTGAGCTATTTTATGCTCGTAAATGATCCGGTTAGTTAAGGTTGTTAAGTCGGTGCTAGTCACTTCTTTTGAAGCCTTGCCGATTACTCTTTCTGATTGCGATTTCAGATATTCCTGAATATCCGTTTCTATCCGTACCCGCAGATTCTCAGCCATAATTATTTACCTCTGTGTAAGCGACCTTCAGACATCCGCTGCAAGCCAATTGCATTAGCCCAGCAACCCTCCGGAACTGCGGTAATCCCTTGCGTAGAAAGCATTTTGGCTACACCTGGTAATTCAGCACCACCACCCCAACAAACAAAGCTTTGAGCTGAATCACGCCACTCCTCCACCTCTTTTAAAGCCAGTCTCAGGCGGTCAGCTAACCACGGCTTGAGATGGCGTAAGTAAATCGGTCGGAAATCAAAAGTTCTTGTACCATACTTGAACTCTCGTGATTCAATCCCTTGGCGGATGGTTTCAACACTTCCGGCTTTACCACTTCCTAAAAATTGGATTAATTCTGAGTCGGATGCGATTGAATCAAGCAAGTCGATACAGCCACCAATCTCTAAAACTTTTCGGTGAATAATTGAACCACCAATACTAAAAACAGTTGGAATAATTGTCGAGGTTCCCAGGTCAATCGCAATCGCACTGGCTGTTTTATCTATGAATGGTTCTGGTGTTGCCGAAACACAATAAGCATAAGAGCCTACACCTTCAGGAACCACCAAACTTACTTTCAGATTTACTCGCGTCTGTATGGCATTATTACCGCCAAAATTAATTACGTGAGAACCTTGCGTTTTAGCGGTTACTGCCTCCTGAAAAACTTCTCTGTTGTGCGTTGACAGAACTAAATGTAAGTTCCATTCGGGTCTGAATGGTAAAGTAGCTAAGCTTCCCAGCAAAATATGCAAGGAATATTCAGCTTTTAACTTCGGATCGTCACTCAGCGTGATATGACTTGTTGGAGCTTTCCACGCCGCTAAACTTCCTACTAAAAAGTCACGCCCAATTAAATCTTCTCTGTCACCACTCACATAGTGAAAAAATCCACC